>JAZLAP010000221.1:0-8150 GCA_045613265.1 Eubacteriales bacterium
TCCGACGGAAGAGGACCGGCCCGGCGCCCGAGGTCCCCCCCGACGCGACGGCGGGCACCGATGCGACCTACGTCGTGAAAAGCACAGGAACGGACAACGGCGTCACCTTCACCGTGCCGAACGCGAAGGCGGGTATGTACAGTCTTCTCGTTCGCGCGACGAACAACGCACTTGTAACGAGCGACGTCGGTCTGAACGCGAACGGACGCCTTTACCTCGGACGCATCGTTGCGGGACAGACCGCCGCATCCTCAAACTACGCCGTATCCTCGACCGACGGCTACCGCGACCTGTTTTTCCACGTGATGCTTGACGAGGGCGACAACAGCTTCAATTTCTATATCGTAGGCGGATCGTCCCAGACGCCGATCGGCATTGCAGGCGCAAAGCTCGTAATGGATGCCGAGATCAGCGGCAAGGACGTTGTCCTCGGCGGCTGTGAAAATCTCACGTCAGGCCCGTCGGGCTACACGGAAAACGAAAAAGGTACAGGAATATTTGCCAACATTCCCGGAACGGCATTCGCACAGTCGGGAAGCTTTACCTATGCGATCAACGTCCCCGCGGACGGCGAATACCGGATGGTATCGCTTTCGCGCTTCGCTAGCGGTCAAACCGTAACCGCCACCGTCAAAGACGGCGACGGTAATACGGTAGACAGTGCTTCCTTCACCACTACCCAAAATGAATACAATAACGGCTCGCGAGCCGTGCAGTTCGTTAATAAATACGGGAAGCTGTCGCTGAAAGCGGGCGAATACAGCCTGACCGTCAAAGCAACGGGACAGATCGCGCTTTCCAACATTGCGCTTCTGTACGTCGAACCGACCGCAGAGGACACCGCCGAAAAGACGACGACCTTCGACTTCCTCGCAAAGGAGCAGACGCTTTCCTCGACGACGACACTTACGAACGGCACCGTGTTTATGACGCGCTCGTCCTCTCTCAAAATGACGGTGAAGATCGAACAGGCGGGCGTTTATCTCCTTTCGGGAAAGCATAACACCGCAGGCGGTAAGATCCACTACCTCACGATGACGTCGAATATCGACACCGCCCACGGTATGGAATCCCGTCTCTTCTCGTCAAGCAATGTCACGACCTATAGCGATAAGGAGGACTTCCTCGTCGAAGACACCTCGACCGATTTCGCAACCGCCGACGCGCTCGGCTATATGTACCTCTCCGCCGGCACGCATACGTTGACCTTAAAAATGCAAGGCTCAAGCGGCATCAACGGCTTCGGTATCTATAATCTCCGCCTCGCACTCGCGACGGCGCAGACCGACGGCTCGATCCGTATTTCGGGTCAGAGTTACGACACGGAAAGCTCTACGGGTGTCACGAACCCCTCACCGTATGCGTCGGGCGTTCGCCGTATCAGTGGAACGGACGGCTATGCCGAATACAAATTCACCCCCACCGTATCGGGCATTTACAACCTTAACGGTCTGATCGCCGACCGCTATTCAACACAAAGCAGCTTTACCGTAAAGGATGCAAGCGGCAATGCCGTTTCGACCGTCACCGTCAATATCGGTACGTCTCCCTACGTGACAAAGTGGCCGCAGGGCAAGCAGTTCTACGGCTTCGGTGACGCGTCCACCGCCCCGATTGAAACCTCGCTTATGACAGGCGTTTATCTGACGGCAGGCAGCGTCTACACAATCGCGGTCGATACGCTTTCCGCAAATTCCATACTCGCAATCGCCGATCTTCGTCTGATTCTCGTTGAGGCAGACAGAGCCTACTACGAGAAGGTCGATGTTGACTTTGCTTCGGGCGCGATCGACGCTTCGACGGGTGAGGTCGTAGAAAAGGCGGATTCGTTTGTCACAGAGCCGCTTCTTATTCCAAAGGCAGGCACAACGCTGAGGCTCGTAACGACGGGCGCGAGACCCGGTTTCCTTTCGAGCGGCAATCTCGCCGTGATGGCATACACGCCCGCAGTCGGCGGCTATATTATCGACCCTTCGTCGCCACTAAACGTTGTTGGCGGCGGCTACGCGACGGGTGACAACACCGTGATCGGTGCCGGCTATATCGTCTATACCGTGACGACGACCGAGGACAACACCGTTCTCCGCTTCTCCTGTATGGCAAAGGAAGCATCCCAAATCGGACTTTACTACGTCTCGGACGAGGAAACCGCCATCACGGTTGCCGACCTCGGCGACGTGGATATGTCCACAAGCTACGTCTTTGACGAAAATGCGATCGGCGCCGACATTGCCACGCTCACGACCACGCTCTCTGTTTCTTCGCCCTATAACGGCAAGCTGATCCTCCTCGCCTACGACAAGGGTGACTACCTGATCGGTACGGCAGTCGGAACGAAGGACAGCTTCCTTGACAACGTCACGCTCGACTTCACGAGCGGCAATTACGAAGGAAAGGTCGCTTCCTTGCGCGCCGTCCTCGTAGACGGCACCGAAAGCTACACGCTTCTCGCCGATACGGGACTTTACGACGGTACAAGCACGCGCTATCTCGCCGTCTCGGACTTCGCGGTCGACGGCGACTACATCCGCGCGATCGGCGGTAACGCAAACGCCGTCGCGATCCATCCCGAGGACATGACCGCATCGGCAAACGTGACGACGCTCCCTGACGGCACGCTTCTTCTCGTGAACGGCTCAAGCGTCAGCTTCACCGTGAACGCAGAAAGAGAGGGTCTCTACCTCCTCGACATGAAGATGAACCGCATGGGCGGCTTCATCAACAAGCTCATCGTCAAAAATAGCACCTACACCGCGTGGAACACGGGCGACTACGGCTACGGCCTTGCGCGAATCGGTACAAGCGGTACGAAAACGACGGCAACCGAGGATGCGGATTACGCTATCGGCAATACGCTCCGCTACGGTGCGTTCGACGGCACCGCCGACAACTACGTATACCTGCTCAAGGGCGAAAACAAGCTGACGGTCTCGGTCGATATCAACGTATCGGACAACAAGCTCGGCCTTGACGCGATCCGTCTTGTGCCGCACACGCTTGCCGCCGACGCATCGACAACGCTGACGGCAAAGGAGATGTCGGCAACGCCGAGCGGCTACACGAACACGATCGCAAGCGGCTCTATTATGCCGAATAACGGTCACTGGCTGAAGCCCGGCTCTACCGTATACTTTACCCTGGATATCCCCGAGGACGGCACGTACGAGGTGAGCATGCTCGGCTCGGGCGGAAACGGTGTATTCTTCGAGCTTGCGGGCACGGGTGTGTCCTTCTTACCGCTCTCGGCAAGTGCCTCGGGCGAGCTCGGTGCGTCCAGCACCTCGACAAAGCCCTACACGCTCGGCAAAATGAACCTGAAGGCAGGTAGCTACACGGCAAAGATCACGGTCACGTCGGGTCAGTATCTCCACTACAATCTGTTCCTCTTCAACAAGGTCGCCGCATACGACCCGAACGGCACCTTCGCCGTCACCGACAGCAAGATGGACTTTAATCAGACCGACGGAAGCTTCACCTACACGCACCGCGTAGTCGGCGTTGATCCGACGGATCTCAGCGTCGCCCTGACCGAGCGTGTCTACGTCACGGGCAAGGATAAGAACGGCGAATTCTCCTACACGCTGGAGAATATCCGCGACGCCTACGAAACCGAGGTCGGACTGGTGGGTGCAGGACGCGAGGGACTTGTCTCGATCTCAGTCACCTACGCGCTTTACTACGGCAACACCTTGCTTTACGAGGAAAAGCCCTTCACCTACGACCTTGAAAACGAGCTTACGGTATTCTTCTTCTCCGACACGCACTACACGGGTCTCAGCGAGGGGCAGCTCGTTTACACCTATGACGCAAGCGGCAACAAGAGCGTAAAGAAATACGACGTCCTCAAAAGCTCGAACACCTACACGGCAGAATACGACGTCTACGGCTGGGCATCCGACAATAAGCTCCAGCGCGCGATCGACGAAGTGATCGAGAAGTACAGGAACGGCGAGTTTGACATCTTCTTCATCCTCGGTGACGAGGCTATGACCGACGGTAACTACCACCGCTTTGAGACGAACAACTGCCGCTACGCCAACCTGCGCCTGTCCGACCCGAACGGCGTTACCTGTAACGGCTACTGGCGTCACCCCCTGAACGAAAGCTACGTGATCAAGACCAAATTCTTCTCACAGCTCTCCGCAGAGGGTATCCCCTGCTACTTCGCCAACGGCAACCACGACTATGTGTACACCTATAACGACGACAAAACCGACCTCGATTACACCGAGTGGGAGCGTCTCTACCATTACGCCGAGCTGTTCGGTCACCGCACCGAAACGCCGAACGGCAAGTATCTCCGCGAGTTCCTTTACGACGAGGAGAACAACTATATCGGCGACGGCGACTACATCTATTACGAGGACTCGGACAGCGTGGATTACCTCGTGCGTGTCGTCATGTATAAGGGCGAAAAGAAGATCCTCTCCGCCCTCTCGACCGAGGCTCTTGAGACCTTTAAAGAGCGCAATAGGAACGACGGCAACTGCTACGACTTCTACGTAAGCGAGGATGTCCTCGAAACCGACCCCGACAACGTGACGCTTCTCGGCGCGTTCATTATGGGTAACTCCTTCCAGGTAGACACCTATAATAAGTACACGAACCTCTACATTCAGGGCTCGGACTTCTCGGGACAGACCATCCGCTCCTCGTTTGAGAAGGAATTTATCCTGCGCGGCATGATGGAAAACTGCCTCGATTTCGACAGTGTGTTCTACGTGACGCACCTTGCAAACGCACAGGCAAAGCGGCTTTCTGCGGAATACGGACACGTGGACGCCATGTTCTACGGTGACGTCCATACCGAGGAGTACGCAAAGAACTGGGTGACGGGCGTACCCGCCTTCGTTGCGGGTCACGTGGCGTCCTGCTACGACATCGACTTCTATATGACGACGGTGGACTTTGAGGGCAACGACATCACGGCGACCGCCGACAGTCAGTATTACTACAGTCGCGGCAACGCGGGGCTTGACAACCGCATCTGGGGCGACTTCTCGCGTCATCCGTTTAACTACATAAGGCTCTCGGTCTACGGAAGCCTCAGTAAAATGGAGCGCGTGCATCTCCCGATCTTCTACGAAAACATGTATCAGGTCTGCCTCACCTACGACGAGGTGACGGGCAAGGACGTCCGTTACGTCCGCGCCGTGGCAGACGCCGCACTCTACGAGGCGCACCGCGAGTATTACGTCCGAAACGGTGACGTGAAGCTCTACACCTATGCCGAGCTTCAGGGCAATACGGACGGCTACCGCAAGGTCTTCGTCGGCGGCGACGTCGGCAATGCGGGTACGAGCTACATCTACCTCACCGACAACTACGTGATGAACGAATGGGATAACCCCGAATACGTTCTCGGCAAGGACGGAAGCGTCTACACGACGGCATGGGCGAAGGTCGGCGTTGCTTACGAAAGCGAAAACGGCGCACAGATCTCGCATCCCGATGCCTTCAACGCATCGGTTGACGAGGGCAAGGTCGTTTACGTCGTATTCGACGACGGCGTGACCGAAAGCAGAAGCTTCACGATGCGCGGCACGATCGGCGGCCACGCGGGTCACTATCTCTACGATGAAAAGGGCGACTTCGTGTACGTGGATGAAAGCGGCTACTACGTCTTCTACGACGCACAGGAAAAGCGCGAGGGCTATATCGAGGCGTCGATCCAGGAGCAGTATCAGCTGAACGACACGTCGGCGATGACCTTCTATACGGGTCCCTACGAAAGAGAATGGTTCTACAAGAATAAGGACGGCGCATTCGTCATGCTCGACAAAAACGGCGACGGCATCCTCGACGACGGCATCTATACCGACGTCTACACAGTGACGGCTGCGGATATTGCCGAGCATTCGACGCGCGCAAGCAGTAAGTACAACGTCGATCCTGCGGTCAACGCAAAGATTCCCGACGACTTCGTTCCGACGATCATCGTAAAGAACGGTAAGATCGTAAAGGGTGAGGGCTTCTGCCACTTCTCCTACGTGGCGACCTACTCCTACGCAGACGGCACCGAGGTCGAGCCCGACAGTATCGCAAAGCAGCTTGACAAAAACGGCAACACCGTGTACGGTATGTATATGCCGTATATGGTCTACGCCGAATTGACCCTTGGCAACTGATTTTTCGGAGAGCAGGATTTTTACAGATCCTGCTCTTCTCACCTCAAAAAACTTAAGACAAAACATTGACAAAGAAGTCATGCTATGCTATACTGTTGGCATCTTAAAAACTTCAGACAAGCGGAGCAAAAAATGAAAGATTATAAGGCGCTACACACCGTTTTCCTTACGGATCTTCATTATACGGGTACCGATGAGATAGACCCGAAAAGCGGTAGGCCCTATAAATATAAAAACGATCATACGAATTGCTACGATATGTACGGCTGGACGTCGGACGAAAAGGTAAGCGAGGTCATCGAGCAATTGATCTCCCTCCACAAAAGAAATCCGATCGACATGCTCTTTTTTCTCGGCGACAATGCGATGAATGACGGCTGCTACAAAAATTACTGTGAGCAAATGTATATGTACGACGAGTGGGGGAAGGAGCATCCCGAGTGGATCTTCGGCAAAATGGACGACTTTTTCCGCGAGGACTGCATGGATAACATTTCCTTTCTCGTCAAGAAAAAATTCTTCGACCGTTTGACGGAAGCGGGCATTCCCTACATTTCGGTAAACGGCAACCACGATTACTGTATGCGGCTTCGAACAGACGAACGCGACCGTCCGTATCTTGATTATTCGGCATGGGAAGGCATGTATCACTATAAAGAGCTGTTCGGCTTCAGCGAAACGAGCTTTCCCGTAGAGATCGTGCGCCGCAACGGAAAAGCGGTCGTTTATACACAGCTATCCGATGCTCGACTCAAGGACTTTCATAAAATGGGATATTCGCACTATGTCAATGACCGTCGGGAAAGCGACGAGAAGCTTGCGATCTTCCTTGTAGGTGACGGCTTCACGCTCGAAACCTTTTTGCGGTATCTGCATTTTTTGTCGCCTTATGGAATGACATTATATTCGTATGCCTGTGAAACGATTCGCTATCAGTTTCTGGATCCTGTGCTTTTCCGCAGGATGTCTCAACGGTGTGAAGGCTATCCCGCCGTTTATATTGCAGGGCACTTGATCGGCAGCGGGGAAAAGTGGGTGAAGGAAACGGTGAAAAAATATGGGGTTCAGGCGATCCTTTACGGTGATACGCATATGGATACGGAGGATCGTGCAGTAGGAAATGTCCCTGATTGGTGCTGTACGCATTTTGCTTCGCCCTACGACGTGGACACTTACCTGTTGCCCGATGGCAGTCCTGACGCCCAGTATCACAATTCCCGCGGTGAAAGCCATACGATATGGGGCGATTTTGCCCGTCATCCGTGGGGATACGTGGAATGCTTTACCGACGGAAACCGCGGCACGCTTGAGCGCGTTCGCGCACCGTTTTTCTATCAAAGAGGCGCGCAACGCTCATTGACCTTTGATTACGTGACGGGGAAAGACGTTCGCTACCGCCGTTATTACGAAAACGGCAAACCGGTTTTCGATGAAAAGGGTGACAAGGTTTTTGTCGATAGCGAAGGAAGACCCGTCTATCGCCATCTTATGCTTGATGAAAACGGGGAGGCGACCTTCGACTATTTCTATACCGACAAAAGCGGGAAGGACGTTGCGATCGACTTAACAAAGGATGCAACCTATACGGATCTTATGAAAAACCGAAACCGTATGGAAAAATCCGCTGTCGGTGACCTTGAACCCGTCATTGAAGTAAAAGACGGAAAGCTTGTTCGCGGCGAGGGATGGGTACACTTTTCTTACCGTGCAGCCTTTACCTATGCCGACGGATCGCCCGCCGAGCCTGCGCCCGAGCTTGACGAAAACGGAAACGTTGTCATCGGTCTTTCTGTTCCTGCCTATCATTTTCATAAAATCGAAACGAACGGAAATGCCAAAGAGTAAATAAAACAAAACTATCCGAATACCGCTTTTTGTAACCGCGGTGTTCGGATAGTTCTCGTTTAGTGGAGCAAAAGAGCGATAAGAAAAAGAGGTGGTTATCAACCTGTCTTCAGAGAATGAAGCACCTCAATTGAGGTGCTTCATTCTCCGGTGAAACGTACACTCATTGACCAAGCA
>JAZLAP010000222.1:0-2437 GCA_045613265.1 Eubacteriales bacterium
GAGGGCGCCTATCGCCTGAACGTCTCCTCTCCCGGCATCGAGCGCGAGCTGAAAAACGAATTTCACATTGAGTCCTGTATCGGCGACAAGGTGGAAGTCCGCTTGTTTGCGCCGCTTAACGGAAAGAAAAGCTATATCGGAATTCTGACTGCCTACGAAAATAACGAACTGACGGTCGCCTGTGAGGACGGTGAGATCAGGATTCTCCGCTCCGCCGCATCACGCATTGAAACACGTTACGATTGGAACGACTAAACGATAATCTGAAAGGAAAAAAGTGAGCATGCTCACGGTACAAAGACAAAAATGAACGCAGAATTTTTCAACGCACTGGATCTTCTCGAAAGAGAAAAAGGTATCCCCAAGGAATATATGCTTCCCAAGGTAGAGGCCGCACTTACGGCGGCGTACAAGCGCCAGATCGGCTCCGAATGTGTCCGCATCGTCCTCGATCCCGTCAAAAGAGACGTAAAGGTCTACCAGCAGAAGACCGTTGTTGAAGAGGTGAACGACCCCTCCAGCGAGATCTCACTTGAGGATGCCAAAAGCATCTCCAAACGCCACAAGCTTGGCGGCGTCGTTGAAACTAAGGTGGATCCGAAGAACTTCCGCCGTCTTGCCGCTCAAGCAGGAAAGCAGATCATTATTCAGGCAATCCGCGAAGCAGAACGCTCTAACATGACGCGCGTATACGAAAGCAAGAAAGAAGAGATCCTCACCGCAGTTGTCGATAAGGTAGATGCCATGACGGGCAACCTTATTCTTGACACGGGCACGAGCCGTGCAACGCTTCTCAAGGCCGATCAGATCCCCGGCGAAAACTACGAGGTCGGTGACCGACTGAAGGTTTTCGTTTCCGAGGTGCACTCGGGCGAAGCACGCGGACCTCTCGTGACGCTTTCGCGCATTCATCCGGGTCTCGTGCAGAGGCTTTTCGAACTTCAGATTCCCGAAATTCAAGACGGAACCGTCATCATTAAGGGCGTTTCGCGCGATGCGGGCAGCCGTACTAAAATCGCCGTCATGTCGCGTGACGAGAACGTCGATGCTGTAGGTACCTGTATTGGCCCCCGCGGTATGCGTATCGCCGCGATCCTCGAAGAACTCGGCAATGAAAAGATTGACGTTGTTCATTACAGCGAAAACCCCGAAGAATACGTTGCCTCCGCACTGGCGCCCGCCAAGGTGAATTCCGTGGAATTTGACGGCGAACGTGTCTGCAAGGTAATCGTCGCCCCCGATCAGCTTTCCTTGGCGATCGGACGCGAAGGTCAAAACGCAAAGCTTGCCGCCAAGCTGACCGGCTTCAAAATTGATATAAAGGCGTAAAAAGAAAAAATGCAGGAACAAAAACAGAAAAAGCAACCGCTCCGACGTTGCATCGGATGCGGCGAGCACTTTGAAAAGCGTATACTGATCCGTATCGTGCGTGCTCCCGACATGAGCGTTTCACTTGATTTTACAGGTAAAAAATCAGGGCGCGGCGCTTATCTTTGCCGCAATGCGGCTTGCCTGAAAAAAGCAAGAAAATCCCGCAGGGCGGAACAAAACCTCGAATGCACGATTCCCGATGCGGTATACGATGCTTTGGAAATGGAGCTAAATGAAACCGAATAAGCTTTACGGCATGATTGGTCTTGCTCGCAAAGCCGGCAAAACCGTTTGCGGAACACCGCTTATCTGCCTCGCGCTCCGCAAAGAAAAAGCTCCGCTTCTCGTTCTTGTTTCTACCGGCGCGTCGGAAGGAACGAAAAACAAGCTTCGCTTTAAGTGCGAGTTTTATCGCGTTCCCTATACACTCATCGATTGCCCGACCGCCGAGCTTGCACATATCGTTGGCAAAACCGGAGAAATTGCCGCCGTCGCGATCACCGACGAGAATTTTGCAAAAGCCATTCTCTCCACCGCAGAATTGACAGGAAAGGACGGAACCGTTACCGAGGCTCCGAAACAATAAGTTATGGCAGAAAAAGCAACAAAAATCACATTAACGCAAATTTCCCGTGATTTCGCTTTGAAATCAAAGGACATTATCGATCTGTTGAAAAACGTTGGCATTGAGAAGAAAACGGGCGCATCGCTCGAGGGCGACGAGTTGAGCCTGTTTCTCGATGTGCTGACAAAGGAAAACCAAATCAAAAATGTGGACGACTACCTCGACGGCAAAGCAACACTCACCATAGAAAAGCCCAAATCCGAGGAGCCGAAAAAGGCAGAGTTCATCGAAAAGGTCGAACTTGCAGAAAAGAAAGAAACGTCGGTTCAGGCATCTGCACCGACCGCCGCACCGGCTGTGCCCTCCGCACCGGCATCGCCTTCCGTGCCTCTGAAACCCGATAGTGCCCCCGTGAAGCAAAAGCCGTTGCAGCAGCCGTCGCGTCCCGCGCAACCGCAAGGTCAGCGTCCCGATATGCGCCGTGACGGGCAGAACCGTCCT
>JAZLAP010000223.1:0-6356 GCA_045613265.1 Eubacteriales bacterium
GAACTTCTTAAAAAGCGATCAGAGAAAACTCCATATAATTATACAGAATATGAACCGATGCGTTCAGTTTTTTTGATGCCATATTTATTAGAGCACTACGGCTATGAGTGCTTTCGAGTATTCAATAGTCAATTAGAAAAGCAGTATGATGATATGCCTAACTGTTTCAAAGGCATCTTCACATTAGATGAATTTGGAAATGCTCGTTCGCTTCGCAATAAAGAGGAAGTTGAAAAATCTTGGAGAGATTTTTTTGGGACGATAAGTTAGATAAATTCCATTTTATCGAATAGCAAACCCCGACAGACTGTTAAAAAATCTGTCGGGGCTAATTATTTGTTTCCTGCGGATCAAATAAAGCAAGTTGATTGATGATTTCTCCGTTAAGAACACAGCCCTTTTCTCCCACCCTGCTTTTATTATCGTCTCTCCGCTTTTATTGGATTTCCGCTTTCTATAGGCTTTTTACAGACCGTTACAGAGCGATTCATGAATCGCCCATGCAAAGCCTCGCCCTTTCGGGAGAGGCGGCACGCGCAAGCGTGACGGAGAGAGTCCTTTCTTTACGGCCCGAAATAGAAGACGGGATTTTCGTGGAAGAAATGGCGGCGCATCAGACGTTCGAAAATGTCGGCAATCTCGTTCACTTTCATTTCGTCGGATTTTTCTTCGGCAGCTTCCCCGTTGATCACCGCATCGATCTTACAAAAAAGCCAATGGTAGATATGTAGCCGCTTCTCTTCGATCAATTCAAAGCTCGGTCGTTCCTCTCTGTAGCGTTCGTAATCTGTAGAGGCGGCAAGGTCGTATGCCTCTGCGCTGACCGTTGAACCAAAATCCATGTGTTTTCTCCTTTCAAAATAAAAAAGTGCGAACCCGAAGGAACGCACCGAAAAAGTGAATCCCTCACATAAGTTGCTACACAAATGCTCACCAACAAAGGGAATGAGAAAGAGAGAAAACACTTTTTACCAAAGTATTTTCCCTTTGTTGGTTTGATGTATGCAATTTGTGTAGCGTGTTCATTTTACCACATTTTTATGATTTTGTCAATCCTTTTGTATAAAAAGGCAGGAGAACAAGGCAGGAGAAACAAAAGCGGCGACACAAGTCCCCGCCCTACGGATACATATATAATTTTGTAGGGGCGAATCACGAATCGCCCGCTCAAATTCGCAAAACAAAAACAGGCGATTCGTGAATCGCCCCTACGGACACACATAATTTTCGGCAGAGAACTTGTTTTCTCTGCCGATTTGTGTTATAATGGAACCAAGGAAAAGCCTTCCTCCGAGAGGAAGGTGGCACGCGAATGCGTGACGGAAGGAGCCTGCGTTACTTCGAAGTTTTTACTCTTTACAACCTAACTCGCCATTTTTACAAGCATTTTGCCTTTGCTGCGCGCGCTCCCTCAGTCGCCTACGGCGCCAGCTCCCTCCCGGAGGGAGCCTTTCACAAAACACATCCTGCCTCTATCCCTTGTTTACTTATCCTCACCGGCAATAGCCTCTTTTGAACCACGCGACTATCGCGTGGTTTTCGTTATACAAAAAAGTGCGACAACCGAAGTTATCGCACGAAAAACGCAAACTCCGATTGTTGCTACACAAACCGAAGAAAACGAGGCAATGCCTTGTCAATTCTTTGCTGAAGTCTGCATTTTTGCCATATTTCATGGCAAAGAATTGACAAAAAACAGGTACAGTATACCTGTTAAAACAAAAACGTTTTCTTCTATTCAGTTTGTGTAGCAAATGTATTATAACACAAAAAGGAGATTTTGTCAACAAAAGCAGAGAAAGAAAGAAAGTAGAAAAAAGCGGCGGGGGCTTTCCTTGCACGAAAAAAACAAAATTTCCGCATACGCTTGACACGGTGCGGGATTTCTTATATAATAATGTTGCAAGAAAGAGATGAAGGCAAACGGGGGTGACGGCATGACCTTGAAGGAGCTTGCAAAATTGGCGAACGTGTCGGTCGCCACAGCATCCAAGGCGTTAAGCGGAAGCGCCGAGCTTCACCCCGATACAATAAACACGGTTCTTCGTATCGCTGAGCAATGCGGCTACTTTTCGGATAAAAAGCGCCGCCGCGTGTCAGCTCCTTCGTATACCGCACCGACCGTTGCCGTGGTCTGCCCCGAGATCATTTCGCCTTATTACGCCACCCTTGTGACCGGGATCGCGCAGGCGCTTGAGGAAAGACAGGCAAACGCGCTTGTGTATTACACCGATTTCAACAACACGCGAAAGCGCGACATTCTGAACCGATGTCTGCGCAACGCCGATGTCAGCGGTGTGATCCTGATTGGCGAAAACGAGGAGCCGCTCCCCTTTCCTCTGATCTCTTATGCATTGTGCGGAGACGTGATACACGATCTGGAGGCCTGCATTTCGCTTGCTTTTTCGGCTCTCGTTCTGCGCGGACACCGCCGCATTGCCTATATCGGTGAAGGAAAAACACGAAAAAAGGAAGAAGTTTTTCTTCGGCTTGCAAAGGAGCGCGGCTTGGAAAACGAGGTGCTTTCGGTGACTGCAAGCGGTCGCTTCGAGGAAGCGGGCGCAAATGCGGCAAGGACGCTTCTCTCCATGCCCGACCTGCCGACCGCCGTTTTGGCGGCGTATGATGAGATCGCGCTCGGTGCGATGGCGGTATTCATGCAAAACGGCATCGCCATTCCCGAACAAACCGCATTCGTGGGGCTGAACAATATTACCGCCGCCAAGTATTTCCCGATCCCGCTTGCCAGCGTATATTACGATCAACGGGAAACCGCCGTTTGCCTTGCAGACGGTGTTTTGCAAAAGATTCGGGGCGAAAACCCTTTGCCCGTAACTCCCACCCTGCGCCTTGTCGAGCGCGAAAGCCTCGGCGGAAATATCGTTGTGTGAGGTAACACTATGGAAACAGCAGAAGAAAGAACCTGCCTGCTCGATGCTCCTGCGATCGCGCGCGCCATCACGCGGATCGCACACGAGATCATCGAGCGAAACAAGGGTGCGGACGGTCTCGTCTTCGTCGGTATCCGTAGCCGCGGTCTGCCGCTTGCTCACCGCATTGCAAGGAAGGTTGCCGAGATCGAGGGTGTGTCGCTTCCCGTTTGCGTGCTCGATATTTCGCATTACCGCGACGATCTTGCGCCGTCGGTGCGCGACGGCGTGTTGCCAACCTTGGAAGCACCCGTGAGCGGCGCCGCGGTCGTGCTGGTGGATGACGTGATCTATACGGGGCGTACCGTGCGCGCCGCGATCGATGCCGTTTTTCGTTCGGGCAGACCGAAAAGCATTCGACTTGCGGTTATGATCGACCGTGGACTCCGTGAGCTTCCCATCCGTCCCGATTTTGTCGGAAAGAATGTCCCTACCTCGCACGCCGAGCATATTGCCGTTTCCCTTTTGGAATGTGACGGCGAGGACGGCGTTTTCATTTCCACGCGGAGAAAATAATGCTTTTTTTAAATTAGACATTGACAAACCACGGCGTTTGCAATATAATAAATACGATAACATTTTATGTAAGAGAGGAATTGCCATGAATATTTTACTGACGGGCGGTGCGGGTTATATCGGTTCGCACACCGCCGTAGAGCTTCTTAACGAGGGATACGACGTGATCGTCGTGGACAACTACCTAAACAGCTCACCGAAATCGCTTCGCCGCGTGGAGGAGATCACGGGTAAGACCGTGAAGGCTTACGAGGCGGACGTTGCCGACAAGGCGGCTATGACGAAGATCTTCAAGGAGAATCGGATTGACGCCGTGATCCACTTTGCGGGACTCAAGGCGGTTGGTGAATCGGTGCGCGAGCCGCTGATGTATTACCGTAACAACCTTGATTCCACGCTGACGCTGGTGGAGACCATGCTGGAAAACGGCTGCAAGAAGATCGTCTTTTCGTCCTCTGCGACCGTCTACGGCTCGCCCGATAAATGCCCCATCACCGAGGATATGCGCACGGGCAACTGCTCGAATCCCTACGGCTGGACGAAGTACATGATCGAGCAGATCCTGTCGGGCGTATGCGTTGCAAACCCCGATTTCGAGGTCGTTCTGCTCCGCTACTTCAACCCCGTCGGCGCACATAAGAGCGGCAAGATCGGTGAAATGCCGAACGGTATTCCGAACAACCTTATGCCCTACATCACGCAGGTGGCAGGCGGAAAGCTCCGGCAGCTTTCGGTATTCGGTAACGACTATAATACGCCCGACGGAACCGGTGTCCGCGACTATATCCACGTTGTGGATCTCGCAAAGGGACACGTTGCCGCCATCCGTTACGAGGGCAAGGGTGCATCGGTATTCAACCTCGGTACGGGCGTTGGCTACAGCGTTCTCGACATGGTGAAGGCGTTCGAGAAGGAGAACGGCGTTAAGGTTCCTTACGAGATCGCCCCCCGCCGTCCGGGCGATATCGCCGCGTGCTACGCCGATCCGAAAAAGGCGAAGGAAGAGCTTGGCTGGCAGGCAGAGTACACGCTCGACGACATGGTGCGCGATAGCTGGAACTGGCAGTCGAACAACCCGAACGGCTACGAGGACTGAGAAAAGGTCTTGTTATTTGAGTAAAAAACGGCACGCTACGGCGTGCCGTTTTTGCTCAAAAGCGACAAGATGGCGAAAAAAGGTCGGTTTTACATATTGATTTTTGGGGCGTAATGTTGTACAATGTAGAAAAGCGACCTTTACCGAGGGGGAAACACCATGAAGGTTATTCTGAACGAGGATTTTCAAACGCTCCTTTCTTTTATGCAGAGGCAGATCGGCGTTACCGAGGAAAACGTCCGTGCCTACGTGCGGTCGCTTAAGGCGGGCGGCGTCGATCTCGCGCTTCTTAATCTGAACTGCCAGACCTCCATGGTGCCGTCTGAGGTCATGGAGACCGTGATGGATCGGTGTCACAAGACCGAGGTGGACGGCGTTCCCGTGAATTTCACGACCGAGGGGCTCCCATCCTTCGTGCACGAGCTTTACGCCACGGGCAAGAATTTCTGGGAGATCTATTTTGACGAGCTTAAAAAATGCGGTATCGGGCGCGGCATCACGCTCCGCATGAACGACTGTCACGAGCCGCGTCGCGAGACCGAGATCTCGTCACTCCGCTCGGATTTTATGCATAACGCAAGACGAAATGGCATGACCACCTGCGCGCACCGCGAGATCATCGGCTACTATGACGATACGCTTGATTATGCCGCACCTGCCGTCCGTCAGCTCATGCTCGACTATCTTGACGAGCAGCTCAAGGCGTACGACGCCGAATACGTGGAGCTTGACTTCATGCGCGAGGCGGTCTGCTTCAAGCCCGGACACGAGGACGAGGGACGCGAGATTTTACGCGGATTTTTCAGAGAGGTCAGGCGCATCGCCGACCGCTTTGAGAGCTTACGCGGTCACAAAATCAAGCTTGCGATCCGCACCTATCCCGATCCGCTGAACGATCGGCTTTCCTGCATTGACGCCGTTGGACTCGCGCGCGAGGGGCTTGTTGATCTTGTGACACCTACGGGGCGCTTTCAGAGCAACGTTGACAATATGCCGCTCGCCTTCTGGCGTGAGCTTTTGCCCGAGGGATGCATGCTGGCGATGGGCACCGAGATGTGTCTGCGCGTCCTGCCGTACGATTGGTCGCTTACACCGATGCGTACACCCGAGCACGTCTATGCAATGACGCACTATGCCAATGCATCGGGTGCCGATGCGATCTATCTCTTCAACGATACCGAGCGCTGGAAAATCCTCGATCCTGCGCGCACCGAATATCTCAAGCGGCTCGCCGATCCGAGGGCAGTCGCCGCCGCGCCACGTCGGCATACGCTGGGGCTTTCCGAGCTGTTTCCCGACGGCGGCTTCGGGTATCAGCCGCTTCCCTTGCCGCTTTCGGAGTATTTTTACGACGGAAACAAATATCCGCGTCTCGTTTTTTCGACGGGTGCGCCGACCGGCGATATGTATATTCTGCTCGCCGTCAATACGGTGCCGGAGGATCTGTGTCTCTATATGAATGCGTCTCCCGTCGATTTTATCGGTTATACCAAGGTGGAAAAGGATTTTTCGAAGGATCCCGTCTTGGTCTATCGCGTGCGTAAGGAGTACTTAAAAGCACTCCGTCAGGTTCTTGAAATCCGCGCGCTTTCTTGCGGTCGTACCGTTACCTTTGCCGAAATGCGCAACGAGAAGCCGTCTGTAGAGTAGGCGCTTCCGATGCCCTTTGATACCGACGCCTTACGGACACAAAAATGAATATTGTAGGGGAGGATACTATCCTCCCCTACAATGCTTGTTGGTTATAGAAAACCACCTGCTAAGCAGGTGGTTCAGTAGAGGCTTTTGCCGTTGAGCAATCCCGCCGCAGCGGT
>JAZLAP010000224.1:0-9410 GCA_045613265.1 Eubacteriales bacterium
CTTTCATAGGCGCAAAGGCACAACGCACGCGCGTGCGTTGTGCCTTTGCGCCTATGAAAGGAAGAAACCTATGAAACGCTTTGTATGCATACTTTCGCTTCTTCTGCTTCTTTTGCTCGCTGGATGCGTAAATCCCGACAACGGACAGAGCAGTGCTTCGGAATCCGAAAATGAATCCGAAAGCGAGCTTCCGCCCTTTGCACCCGAGGATGACGGCGTTCCGATGGGAGCTTCGGTTGAGGTCTTCGGCTACGAGCTGATCCCGTCGGGCGACGCCCTGTCGCTTCTCGACGGAACGCTGGTTTTGCCGTCGGGTAAAGACTCCTATGCGAGCTTTACCGTCGATGCACCGACCGAGGGCATCTATAAGGTGGATATGAAATATAACACCTGTAACGGTTATATCCAGTATGTATATCTCTACAACGACAGCTACACCGATTGGGCGGCATGCCGTGCCGAAACGCGGTTCGGTGATTACGCGACCGCAAATCCCACAACGGCAAAGACAGACGAGGATTATTGCGTATCGGATGCGGTACGCGATGCGGATTTTGACGGTATTCCCGAAACCTACGTGTATCTTCTGAAGGGCGAGAACAATCTGAGGCTCTGTATTACGACGAACGTGTCGGGCAATAAGCTTGGCGTGGATTCGATCTGTTTTTCACTCGCAAGGAAGACACGAAGCACGACCGTGGCGGCATCGGTGGAGAAGATCGTGTCTCCGTCCGAGGGCTTCGCGAACAAGCTCGTTGACGATTCAAGCGTGTCGTCGTATGATGCACAGAACGGCTGGTTCTTCCGCGGCGGATGCACCGTTTATTTTGACGTGACGGTTCCTGAGGACGGCGCATATGATTTTTCGATCCTCGGCTGTGCATCAAATCTGAATTACACGCTGTCAAGCGAAAGCGCAAGCTTTCTGCCGATCAGTGATTCCTCACAGGGACTTTTGCCGCATTCACACTCTACAATGCCGCTTTCGCTCGGCACTCTGAACCTCAAGAAGGGAACGCATACGGTACGCCTTGAGACGTCGGGCAGTTATCTCCACGTCGCCATGCTTCTCTTTGATAAGGTCGGTCACTATAATTCCGATGCCGTGTATCAGATCGCAGGTAGCGCGGCAAATACGATCGATCCCGACAGCGGTGTTTACCGTATCGGTTACCGTGTCGTCGGCGTTTCGCCCACGACGGGCGAGGTTTCCCTGACCGAAAGCCTGTCGGTCGTCGGCAAGGATGCCGCGGGCGATTTTTCCGAAAATCTGACCTTTACGCGTGACGCCTATGAGACCGCGCACGTGTTCACGGGCGCAGAGCGTGAGGGGCTGCAATACATGTCGATCCTCTACCGCATTTATGACGGTGACAGGCTTCTGTACGAGGGAGACCCTATCGAGTATAAGAAGGATCAGCTTCGCGTGCTTCTTTTGTCGGACACGCATTTTGCAGGCTCCAACGTAAATCAGAAGATCCATTCGGAGAAGTACAACATCACGAAGGAGGGGGTTCTGAAGTATCACGCAGGCGACTGGTCGCAGTGTGAAAACTACGGACTCGATTCCGACCGTAAGCATCAGGCGATCATGGATGACATCATCCGTCAGTATAAGGCGGGTGAGATCGACATGGTATTCTTCCTCGGAGACACCGCGAACAACGAATCAAATTACGATAACTATCTTGAGCAGCATAAAAATTATTACAAAAATCCCATGGGCAGCATCGACGAGTTTTGGGAAAGCGCCGCCAATTACTCCTACTTTGTAAAAAAGGCATATCTCGATCAGCTTTCGGCAAACGGGATTCCGTATTATATGGCAAACGGCAACCACGACTACGTGTATGAATACAATCGCGCGGAGAACGACATTGATTATACCGCATGGGAGCAGATGTATCATTATGCCGAGCTGTTCGGACACAGGAGCGAAATTCCGAACGGCGAATATCTCCGCGATCCCGAAACCGACGAGTATATCTATTACGAGGACTCGGACAGCGTGCATTATCTTGTACGTGTGATCCGTCGTGACGGCGAGATCATGATCCTGTCGGCACTTTCGTCGGAGGCACTTGCCGCCTTCAAGGAAAAGCACGCAAACGACGGCAATTGCTACGACTTCTACGTCAGCGAGGACACGCTCACGGACAGCGACGAATTGCTTGGTGCCTTCGTGATGGTGAACGGCTTCCAGTTTGAGACCTACGACTATTACGTCAAGACGCATATCGTCGGTAGCAATTTCACGGGTCAGACCATTCGTTACGTCAAGCTCCGCAATGAGCTTGTCCACAAAATGTGCGAGAACACCGCAGATTTCGCAAACGCGTACCTCCTCGGTCATCTGGTGCAGAATGCGGATGCGCGAACCTTCGTGAAGCCCTACGACAACATACAGGCGGTTCTGATGGGCGATGCACACGTGGAGACGCGCGACCACGTTTACGGCGGCGTGAATGCCTACGTGGACGGTCACAACGTCACGGCGTTCCACTACGATAAATATTATAACGCCGACGGCTCGCTTGACGAGCAGTATTACAGCAGTCGCTCAAATCCGCAGTACGGTGCCAACGCATGGAGCGATTTTCTGCGCCACCCGAACGGATACATGACCTTGACGGTTTCGGGCAGCTTCACCACGCTTTCGCGCGTGAAGTATGCAAGCTTCTACGAAAACGGTATTATGACGGTAACGGGAGGACAGCTCAACTGTAACGAGATCCGCTACACGCGCGCGACTGCCGATGCCGCGGTTTACGAGCCGGAGGAGGTTCTGTACGCCGTACAGGAAAACGGCAGAAGCCGTCTCTATCGCCTTTCCGAGCTTTTGAACGCAGGCTATACGGCAGACGGAGAGGGCGTTCGCAGAGTATACGTCGGCAACGACGTTTCCTATATCGGCGAAGACTACCGCTATCTCACTGCCGACTATACTCTCGGCGGCTACAACGCACCTGCTTACCGTCTGGAGCTTGCGACGGGTAAGGTGTACAACCTCGGCGGTGCCTATGTCGGGGAGGCGGTATCTCTGAGCGGAAGCTTTGCAAGTGAGGGGCTTCGTGTGACCGTCAACGGTGCGACCTACTATCTTGCAGGAATGGTCGGCGAGGTGTGGGGACATCACCTCTACGACGAGAAGGGCGACTACGTGTTCGTCGATAACGACGGCAACCTCGTATTCTACGAGGCAGTCGTGAAGGGTGAAAACTACGTGGAAGCAAGCGTACAGGAGCAGTTTACCTCCTACGGTATGTTTGCAGGTCCCTTCGAGCGCAACTGGTATTACCGTGCAAAGGACGGCAGCTACGTATCGCTCGATCTTGATAACGACGGCATTCTTGACGACGGCAGCTACACCGATCTATACATCTCGACCGGCACGGATATGAACGCGGTCGGCGGCGTATACGAGCCTGAGATCGTGATCGAGAACGGCAAGATCGTCAAGGGCGAGGGCTGGTGCCGCTACGGCTACAAGGCGGTCTATACCTATGCCGACGGCACGGTCGTTGACAAGTCGGAGCTTTCGATCGACTACGACGAGAACGGCAACATTGTTTACGGCGTTTATATTCCGACGCTTACCTTTGCCGAGGAAACGCTTGTCCGCATAGCCCCGTAAATGTGAGAGCGGCTTCTCCGCGTGTCCGAGAAGCCGCTCCTTTTTTCCTGTTTTTCGATACTCTTGGGAAAAAGCCCTTGACAAAGGAAAATGCCTGTGGTAAGATGAAAACGGACAAAAAAACGGCGAAAGAGGGAGCATTTATGTGCGATAGACGCGACATTCTGCGGCGATTTGATGAAACGATCGCACCGCTTGACAGCCTGATCGAGCGAAATATCGAAACCTTTAAAAAAGGAAACGTAACGGTCAGCGTTACCGATAGGGACGGGAGACCGCTTCGCGACGTTTCTCTCTGTGTGAAACAGAAAACGCATGACTTCCGCCATGGTGCCAATCTTTTTCAGCTTGACGAAAGCGAGACCGACGAGAAAAACCGTCTGTACCGCGAACGCTTCCGCGCGGCGTTCAATATGGCAACGCTTCCGTTTTATTGGAAAAGCGTTGAGCCGACGCGCGGCGTGTATCGCTTCGGCAAGGGATGCGAGCGGCTTTACCGCCGTCCGGCGATCGACCTGTGCATGGAGTATTGTGCGGAGAACGGTATAGAGCCGCGCGCGCACGGGCTTGCCTACGACGGTCATTTTCCCGATCGCCTGCGCGGATTGTCTGACACTGAGGTGAAGGATGAGATGCGGCGTTGGTTTTCTGCCGTTTCCGCGCGCTACGCCGAGAAGATCCCGACCTTTGAGGTTACGAATGAAATGCTTTTCTGGTGGAGAAGCGTGACGGGATTTTATAACAGCGACGAATTTATGCCCTTTTCCTACCACCTTGCCGACGAGTATTTCCCGAACGCGAAACTCGCCATCAACGAGTATCCCGACGTCGTATGGGGTTACCGCGATTACGCGGGCACCTGCCGCGGTCGCTACGGACAGTATTACCTGATCATAGACAAGCTGATTCGCGAGGGCTGCCGCATCGATCTGATCGGTATGCAGTTCCATATGTTCTATCCGCGCGCTGACGAGGCGTTACGGACAAGTCACATCTATGACGCGTCCTATCTCTACCGCGTCCTCGATACCTACGCCGATTTCGGGCGACCGCTCGAGATCACCGAGATGACGGTCCCCGCTTATTCGGGAGATGCCGAGGACGAGGCAATACAGGCGGCGCTGATCGAGCGGCTGTACCGTATCTTCTTCTCGCATCCCGCAATGGAGCGCGTTATCTACTGGAACATGGTAGACGGCTACGCGTGGACGCCCGACAACTCGCTCGGCGATATGACGAAGGGCGAAAATATCTACTACGGTGGACTTCTTCGCTACGATTTCTCGGAAAAGCCTGCGTATACGGCGATAAAGCGGATGTTTTCCGAGACCTACCGTACCAACGCTTGCGCGGTGACCGACGATAGCGGCAGGATAGCGCTTCGCGGCTTTTACGGCGACTACGAGATCACCGCCGTAAAGGGTGAAAAAAGCGTCACCGTTGCCGCCGCGATCCGTAAGGGCGGCGAGAACGCGTATAGCATCGTACTGTAAAATAAGAGCAGATGTAAACTAAAGTTTACATCTGCGCTGCTTTTATAAATAAAACTTCTGTGCTTTTTGTGCCGTTTGTGCTTCGTTTTTCATCCATTCGAGAATGATATTGCGAGCGTCTTCGAGAAGCAACAGGAGCGCATCCCGATCGTATACGACGTATTCGTAAATGCTTTCTCTGTTCTGCACGTCGAGGCTTCCCAACGAACAACCGTTTGCATCGTAAAAAACAAGCGTTGCATATACGGGCTCTGTTTGTTTAATAAAGCCATAGTCCCTCTTTTCGGTCAAAAACAGGTGTCGCACCCGAAGCGCGTCAATTCTGTCGCAAAGCGAGGCAATCACGGCAGGGTCATCGATCCGTATACCGTTGCCCATAACGACATTGAACGGGTATCCCGTCTCTGCCGCCGCGGTGACATCCACGTGTCCGCCAAGCTCAATATACGCCACCTCCGCGCGGTCAACCCCGATCACGTTCCATACGCTACGCGGCAAAAAGGTATGTAAAAAATATGCGGCAATCAACAAAAGAACGACAATAAGCGTAACGCTACTCTTGATCTTGGATTTGTTCATTTAAAAAACTCCTAACAATCACACAGAAACAATATATGCCCAAGAGTATCCTACGGTAGGAGTGCCCTCGACCAAAGCATATATACATGTATTGGTTTTTGTTTGCTATCGCCGTTCTCGCGCTCTGCCTTACTCCTGTAAGGCGATGGATCCGTTTGCCCCTTATGTTTGTCTCATTAAGAATTGGCTTTTGACTATCTTTAGGCTTTTTATCCTTGTTTTTTCTTCATTTTTGCTTCATTCTTAATGAGACAGCTCCTGCTTTTTCGTTCGCACCTGATAGTTCAGAAAGCCAAGCACAACGGCGACCGCTCCGAAGACCTGCGCAATAATAAACTGCGCTGTTTCCGACATCGTATTATTTCACGATCTCAAACTGCTCGTCCTCGGCGAGATCCACCACCGTGCAATCGTTGCAGTAGGTGCATTCGGGAAGGATGATCATGGCGGTCAACGCGTCGGCGGTGGCGGGAAGGGGAGCGAGATGCCAGATGGCGGCGTTGAGCTTTACGAGCGTGTTTTTGGGGACGAGGAATGCCTTTGCGTGATCGGTTACGACTTTGCCTGCGGAGGCGGGAGCGCAATGGATGATCATGTCGTCGTTCAGCGGCAGGATCATTTCCCAGGTTCTCGTGTGATATTCCTGCTGGGTTATGATCATTCTGTCGGGTCTTTTGACCACGATGGGCGAGTATCCCACGCGGCTTTGGCAGTCTATAGTCATGCGGTCGGGGAAAAACCGATGCAGCTCTCCGCAAAGCGCGTAGCCGTCGGGCTCGCTCATGCTGTAAAATTGACCGAAGGGCGCAAAGCCTTCGTGCGTGATGGCTTGAAGCTTGATCTGTTTCATGTCGGCTCTCCTTGTTTGGCTCAGAACTGATGCGAAACGACGTTCGCTGTGAAGTTGCGTGCGTAGGCGTTCATGATCATGGTTCTTCCCTTATTGGCTTCGCCGGGGTAGGGGAGAAGCTCGCTTGCAAGCTCGGGGATCTCGGTAAGCTTGCCGTTTGCATACGCGATGAGACGCTTCTTGCAGGCGGCAACGCGCATCATCAGTCCGCCGAGGCGCGCGTCCTGCACCTCGAAGCCCGAGGGCTTGTTTTCGAGATACCACTGCTTTTCGGCGGCGGCATAGAAGGCGCGGAGATGCTTTTCAAGGAGCGTGTAGTCCTCGTTCGCAAGGCGGAGCAGTTCTGCCTTGTCGTCTGCTCTGTAAGCTGCGCGCGTTTTGACACCAAGCTCGTATTTGACCGAAAGCACGTCGCAAAGTGTGGCGAGCGTTTGGAACAGGTAGCCGTATTTGCGGGATTTTTTAGCCGTGGCGTGCAGGTCGCTTGCGTGCTTTTTATAAAGCTCACCAACACCTTCCTTGACGGTGTAATCGAGGAAGCCGAGGAAGAGGTCGGAATAGAGCATGTATTTCGAGGGGTTGTTGTAGTTCAGGGGATATTCGGGCGAGATCTTGTTCGGAATATCGAGAAGCATGAAATCCTCGAAGGAGAGACCGAACATGCGCTTGAATTTCGCCTTGATCTTTTCCTCGTCCTCGTTGCCGCGCGCGACCTCGGCAAGGTAGAAGAGGGCGGGGAGCTGGGTGAAGTGCGAGCATTCGCCGCCGTCGTCGCCCCACATTGTCATGAATACGTCTTTGACACCGTGTTTCCGGCAGGAGCGCAGAGCGGGGAGCATGGAGACGAGCGAAAACTCATTCATCGGCGCGTGACCATGCCAGGACCAGACTCCGCCCGCAAACCAGGTCTTATTCGAAAGCTGCTTGTGCAGGGTGAGCATACGGTCGTAATGTGCTTCGTCGGTATGATAGTAGTCCCAGTGCACAGGCGCAACGCTTGCAGGAAGTGCCGCCTTTGCCTCTTCGGGAACCTTATCACCGCTCCAGCCGCGGAAGAACATGTCCGACCATACGAGAAGCTCGTAGTCGTACTTTTCTGCTATATCGCAGATGCGCGCAAGGTGGCGCTTGATAATGACGTTGGAGGATTCAAGACCGTGGGCATCCATGTGTCTGCCGCGACCGATCATGTGTGCCTCGTCCATACCGATGTGGATCCTCTTGGAGCGGAAGCAGGAGGACAGCGTTTTGAACATATTTTCGATCAGCTCGTAGGTGCGGTCGTCGTCTGCAAGCAGGATATCGTCGCAGTCAACCTTGACCTTGCCCCATTTGAAGAAGGTCTTCATGTGCGCGAGCGTCTGGATGCAGGGGATGGCTTCCATGCCGATCGAGGCGGCAAAGTCGTCGATCTCCTTCATTTCTTCAATAGAGTAGCGCGAACGCATGTAGCCGAAGTACGGCTCGCCCTCTACCTCGTAGGTGTCTTCCATATAGAGAAAGGCGGTGTTGTAGCCCATTTTTCTGAGAATCGTGAGGAAGCTTTTCAGGGCGTCAACCGTCATTACCGCGTTGCGCGAAAAGTCGATCATAACGCCAAAGGTGTTGAATTTTTTTGCCATATCGTTACCCTCTATGTAAAAAATTGCCGTGCGGCTGTCCTTATTATACCGCACGGCTTCAGAAAAGTCAATGTGTTCGCTTGAAAAGCATGAGAAAGTGCAAAAAAATCGCAATATTGTGGTAAAAAATGTGCAAAGGAAGGATGCCGCCGTGGGAACGCCGGTGCGCTCATACGATGATGCGGCATTTGGTTTTCAGCCCCTGCCATTCGCGGTCAAAAACCGCGGCATCCACCTCGTTAAGTGTTGTCAGCTTATACAGCGATTCTCCGCCAAATTTTTCGCTGTCGCAGAGAAAAACGCTGTACTTGGCATTTTTGAGCATAAGCGAGCGTATGTAGTTTTCCTCCATGATCGGATCCGAGATGTTTCCGTTTTGGCTCAGGCTTTGCGACGAGAAAAAGAGAATGTCGGGAAAGATCTCCGCGACCGCGCGGTACGCCTGTGCGCCCGAAAGCACGGCGGAGTGATCGACCGAAACACCGCCGATGCAATGCGTTCTGATACCGTAATTGACAGAGCTGACGGCGGTGAGCATGTTATTCGTGAAGACCGTCATGTCCTTGTGCTTGGCGATATAAGGAACAAGGAAGCCCGCCGTGGTCGAGCCGTCCAGCATGATTGACTGACCGTCCTCGAGAAGCACCGCCGCCTTGCCCGCGATCTTACGCTTTTCGGCGATGTTTTTCTCCATGCGGCTGTTGAAGGGGACGGGCTGACCGACGGCGTGTACGACCGATGCACCGCCGTGTGTACGCTTCAGAAGCGAAAGATTCTGCAAATGTGAAAGGTCGCGTCGGATGCTCGACGGCGAGGTGAAGGTTGCCTCGGCAAGCCTTGCAACCGAGAGAAAGGTGTGCGTGTTCAGGAGATCGAGGATCTCGCGCTGGCGTTTTGAAATGCTCATATTGTGATCCTTTTTGCGTATTTCTTGAAAAATAATGCGCAATTGCCTATTTTTGCGCCGCATATTGCGCTAAAACTTCCACGATGCTATAATGATAGCAGATTTTTCAAAGAAAGTCAACTTTTATTTGAAAATGGATATACTATTCGAGAAGAAATGGAGAAAAGCATGAAATTTTTTATTGATACGGCAAACGTGGAAGATATCAAAAAAGCCGTTGAAATGGGAATCGTTGATGGTGTTACGACCAATCCGTCGCTGATTGCGAAAGAGGGTCGTGATTTTGTGGAAACGATTAAGGAGATCGGAACGATCGTAGACGGTC
>JAZLAP010000225.1:0-6458 GCA_045613265.1 Eubacteriales bacterium
AACGGAAGCGGAAAGACCTCGCTTTTCAAGCTTATACTCGGCGAATACACCCCCGACAGCGGAGACGTGTTCATATCAAAGGAAAAGACGGTGGGAGTCCTCCGTCAGGACGGCGCGTTTGAGGCGCGGGACGGTGCAAGCCCCATCGAGATAATGCACGATGCATTTCCCGAGCTTCAAAGCGCAGAAAAAAGACTCGCCTTTCTTTCGGAAAGAATAGAGGCGGGCGAGGTGAAGTACCTCAACGAATATGAGGAGCTGAACCGAAGCTACGCAAAGCAGGGCGGACTTGAATATAAGTCGAGATGCGCGTCGATCCTTCGCAGAATGGGATACGATGATGACAGCATGAACCGCCCCGTGGAGACCCTGAGCGGAGGGCAGAGAACAAGACTTTCTCTGTCTGTTCAGCTCTGCCGCGAGCCCGATATCCTGCTTCTTGACGAGCCCACAAACCATCTTGATATTGAAACGCTCACTTGGCTCGAGAATTTTCTTGTGTCATATAAAAAATGCGTTCTTGTGATCTCCCACGACCGCTATTTTCTTGACCGCGTGACAAACAAAACGCTCCGCATCCTGCGCAGGTCGGCGCGTCTTTATCAGGGAAATTACACGCGCTACCGCGAGCAGGAAGCACTGGAGAACGCGGCAAACGATAAAAAATACAAGGAACAGCAAAAGGTCATTGCGCGCATTGAGCGAAACATTGAATTCCAACGACAATGCAGCATGGAGCATAATTTCGTCACCATCCGCGCCAAGGAAAAGCAGCTTGCGCGCATGGAAAAGGTCGAAAAGACCGCACCTCCGCCAAAGACCATGTCTCTTTCCTTCAAGTCGGACGATGCGGCGGCAAACGAGGTCGTGATCGCAAAATCGTTATGCTTCTCGTACGGCGCAAAGCCGCTCATAAACAATCTGTCCTTCCTCGTTCGGAAGGGCGAGCGCGTTCTGTTTCTCGGAGAAAACGGCTGCGGCAAATCCACGCTGATGAAGCTCATCACGGGCGCTCTGCTTCCGAACAGCGGCAAGCTTTCGCTCGGATACGGCGTAACCGTCGGTTATTACGATCAGGAAAACCGCTTTCTGTCCGACAAAAACACGGTACTCGGTGAATTGGAGGCTACCTATCCGCACAAAACGAATTTTGAGCTTCGCTCCTGTCTTGCGCGCTTTCTCTTCTCGGAGGAAGACGTTGAAAAGCCGATCTCGGCGTTGTCGGGCGGCGAGCGGGCGCGGCTGACGCTTGCCAAGCTGATCCTGAAAAGTGTGAGCCTGCTCGTGATGGACGAGCCGACCAACCACCTCGACATCCCCTCGCGCGAGGTGCTTGAAAACGCGATCGCCGAGTTTGGCGGCAGCGTCGTCGCCGTATCGCACGACCGCTATTTCATCGACCGTGTGGCAACGCGGATCGCCGAGCTGTCACCTGCCGCGGAAAACGGCATCGTTTCCTACGAGATCGGTGAAAACGAAGCCGCTTATACCGCATACGTGGCGCTCCGTGACAGAGCGCAGGAGAAAATCGAAAAGCCGTCGGCACCGTCTGCCGAAAAGCTGCGCTACGAAGCCGAGAAGCAATCGGAGCGCGACCGCAAAAATCTGGAAAAGCGCAAGAAGAACGCCGTTTTGAAGGTTGAAAAACTGGAAAAGGAGCTGGAAGAGCTGGAAAAGGAGCTGTTCGGCTCTGCGGCGACCGACTACGTCCGTGCCACCGCGATCGAAGCCCGCAAGGCGGAAATCGAGGAGGAGCTTCTCACCCTATACGAACTTACGATGAATTAAAAAAGGAGAATCATCATGCTTTTATACAATTCTGCTACCCGTACCCGCGAGGAATTCATACCGCACGACGGCAACAAGGTATCCATGTACACCTGCGGCCCGACCGTCTACCACTTTGCCCACATCGGCAACCTGCGCAGCTACATTATGGAGGATGTTCTCGAAAAGTATCTGCGTTATGCAGGATACGACGTCACGCGCGTTATGAACATCACCGACGTCGGACACCTGACGAGCGATGCTGACGAGGGCGAGGACAAAATGCTGAAGGGCGCGCGCCGCGAGAAGAAGACCGTGCTTGAGATCGCAAAATTCTACACCGATGCGTTTTTCAAGGACTGCGAAAAGCTGAACATCAAGCGTCCCGATATCGTCGAGCCTGCAACTGCTTGCATTGACGAATTTATCAAGGTCATCGAAAAGCTGCTCGAAACCGGCTATGCCTACAAGGCGGGCGGCAACATCTATTTTGACACCGCGAAGCTGTCGCAGTATTACGTCTTCAACGATTTTAAGGAAGAAGACCTCGCCGTGGGTGTCCGCGAGGGTGTTGAGGAGGACGGAAACAAAAAGAACAAGGCAGACTTTGTTCTTTGGTTCACGAAATCGAAGTTTGACGATCAGGAGCTGAAATGGGACTCCCCCTTCGGCCTCGGCTATCCCGGCTGGCATATCGAATGCTCCTGCATCAGCATGAAGCATCTCGGGGAATACCTCGACATACACTGCGGCGGCATTGACAATGCCTTTCCGCATCACACGAACGAGATCGCGCAGAGCGAAGCATACCTCGGACATAAGTGGTGCAGCTACTGGATGCACGTACACCACTTGAACACCACAAGCGGCAAAATGTCGAAGTCCACGGGAGAGTTTCTTACCGTTTCGCTTCTTGAGGAGAAGGGCTACGATCCGCTCGTATACCGTTTCTTCTGCCTGCAATCGCATTACAGAAAGTCGCTCGTATTCAGCTACGAAAACCTCGACAACGCCCGCACTGCCTACGACAAGCTTGTGCAGAGGATCGCCGCACTCAAGGATAGCGGCAACGCTGTTGACGAAGCGGCTTTCGCTGAGGCAAGAAAGAAATTTACCGATG
Organism: Eubacteriales bacterium; assembly: GCA_045613265.1. Classification (GTDB taxonomy): domain Bacteria; phylum Bacillota; class Clostridia; order Oscillospirales; family CAG-272; genus UBA1740. Next base: position 2,888 of record JAZLAP010000225.1, read on the forward strand.
CGCTTGATAACGATATGAATACCTCTCTTGCCGTTACTGCGCTCTACGATGCACTCAAGATGCAGACGAACGACGAGACCAAGCTTGCCTGTGTCCGTGACTTTGACCGCGTTCTGTCGGTAGGGCTTATCGCCGCCGCCGAGAAGAAGAACGCCGAGAAGAATGCACTCCCCGAAGGCGTGACCGCCGAAGAGGATGCCGAGATCCGAAAGGAGATCGAAGCGCGTACCGCCGCTAAGAAGGCGAAAAATTACGCCGAGGCGGATGCAATCCGTGCCCGCCTTGCCGCACGCGGCATCACTCTGATCGACACCCCTCAGGGTACGACCTACGCGAAGGCGTGAAACGCGTGAAAAAGGCAGACGCGAAAAAGATAAAAGAAAAACGAAAAAAGAAGGATTAAGGAGAAGCGCCGATGCTATCGACCTTTTACAGTGCTGCCCTCTACGGAATCGACGGCTTTCCCGTTGCCGTAGAATGCAGTGCCTCAACGCAAGTTCCCCTGTTCGAGCTGGTCGGGCTTCCCGATGCCGCCGTCAAGGAAGCAAAGGATCGTGTCCGCAGTGCCTGCTTTAACAGCGGCATCTCTTTTCCGAGGCTCGACATTCTTGTCAACCTCGCCCCCGCCAACATGAAAAAGGAAGGATCGGGCTTTGTCCTTGCCATCCTGCTTGCGATCCTTGCCTGTGACGGTAAGATCCCCGCTACCGCCGATATCGAGCACAAGTGTTTCATCGGCGAGCTGTCGCTGTCGGGCAGTATTCGCCCGATCAACGGCGCACTCTGTCTCGCTCTTGCGGCAAAGGCGGCAGGAAAGACCGAGATCTTCGTGCCGTCCGAAAACGCCGCCGAGGCGGCAGTCGTCGAGGGGATCACCGTATACGGCGCACCGTCGCTCGTCGCGGTGCTGGATCACCTGAACGGAAAACGCAGGATCCTGCCGACCACCTACGACAAAAGCGAATTTACCGCAAAGAAGGATCTGCACGACGTGGATTTTGCCGACGTGCGCGGTCAGGGTGCGGCAAAGCGTGCCTTAGAGATCGCCGCCGCAGGCGGACACAACGTACTCCTGATCGGTGCGCCCGGTTCCGGAAAATCCATGCTGGCAAAGCGTCTCCCGACCATTCTGCCCGACATCACCTTTCCCGAGGCGGTCGAAACGACGAAGATCCATTCGATCGCGGGATATCTTCGGGACAACCTCGTCACCGAACGTCCCTTCCGCTCGCCGCACCACACGGTAAGTCCCGTCGGCATGATCGGCGGCGGTCAAAATCCGCGTCCCGGCGAGATCTCGCTTGCGCATAACGGCGTGTTGTTTCTCGACGAGCTTCCCGATTTTTCAAAGCAGTTGACCGAGGCACTTCGTCAGCCGCTCGAAGACGGTGCCGTCACCGTGATCCGTGCGATGGCAAAGGTGCGCTTTCCTGCATCCTTTATGCTGGTCGGTGCCATGAACCCCTGCCGCTGCGGCTACTACGGCGATCCAAACCACACCTGCACCTGTCATGCGGGCGACGTACACCGCTATCTTTCAAGAATCAGCGGCCCCATGCTTGACCGCATGGATATACAGATCAACGTACCGTCGCTGACCTACAATGAAATGCACAAGGAGCGCGCCGCAGGCGAAACCTCCGCCGAGATCCGTGCCCGCGTGAACCGCGCACGGCAGTTTGCAGAGGCGCGCCTCAAGGCTGCGGGAATCGACAACGGTGTTTATTGCAATGCCAAGCTCTCCCCCCGCGAGGTGCAGACCTTCTGCCGCCCCGATGAGGCGGGCGAGGTGCTTCTCCGCCGCGCCTTTGACGTGCTCGGACTTTCGGGACGCGGTCACGACAAGATCCTGCGCGTTGCCCGCACGATCGCCGACCTCGACCAAAGCGAGACGATCAAGGTCGATCACATTGCCGAGGCGATCGGATACCGCTCGCTCGACCGTAAATTCTTCGGCAGTAACACGTAAAAATGAACAGAACGACGCACTATCAGCACGCCGTTCTGTTCATTTTTTATATAATCTCTACCAAGCCCTTAATGACGTTACCCTTCCGCATCTCCGCATAAGCCTCGGCTACCTCGTCAAAGCTCCATTTGTGTGTCAGAAACACGTCGGTAGGCACGCTGCCCCTTTCCATCAGCTCGCAGACAAAGTCAAGCGCCGACGGAACATCGGGATCGATGCGCTGATAAGAAAAGGAAAGTGGGCAGTGCGAAAAATCAAAAGCATAAGGCTCATGCGAAACGGCATACGCCGCAAGCTTGCCGCCCTCCTTCAGATATGGGATTCCGTTTTCAAAGACTCTGCTATTCCCCGAGCATTCAAAAACGATGTCGGCACCACCGCGCGCCTTTATCGCGGCAGTCGCTTCGGCAACGTCGATATAGGTCGCATCGGCACCGACCTTCGCCGCAACGGAAAGCCGCGATTGCCGTCTTCCGAGACAAACAACGTGAGATGCACCGTACATTTTGGCAAAGAAGGTAAAAAAGTAGCCGACGATCCCTGTACCGATCACAACAACGGTCTTCCCCTTGACGTCGCCCGCTTGCCTTAACGCACTTGCCGTCTCCGCAAGCGGAAAAAGCAGGCATGCCTCTTCGCGGGAAAAAGCGGAAGGGATCACGCTGTTCGCCTCGTAGCGGGCACGGTACGCGTTTTGGGCATCCATGACATTGCCGTCGGCTAAATAGGCGGCAAGATCGCCTGCGATCCCGTACTCGGCAAATCCGCCCCACGAGGAATAATATTTACCGTCGTACCCGTTCACGATCGCGTTCGTGCAGATCACGCGGTCACCGAGCTTGTATTTCGTCACACGCTTTCCAAGCTTCACGACACGTCCAAAGCTTTCATGCCCGAAAACAACGGGGTAATCCTTCGTGGCAAAGAGATGCTCGACGATCATTTTGTCGGTCGTATTGCAAAATACGCAACCCTCGTTTTTCACCAAAACCTCATAATCGTCCGGCTCGGGCACGGGAAGCTCGACCTTCCGGATCTGATCCGGCGCAAAAGCGGCGTAAGCATACATGGTCTTTGGAATGTCGTTGCGCATCTTAGTGTCTCCTTTGAAAATTCGGTGCGTTTGTCAACGCAAAGGGCGAAATTTTATAAAAACAACGGAAAAATTTTTTACATCCATGCCGTTATTTATTATTCTGTTTGGTATCAAAACGGTATCACTGATACCACCAAAAAAACACACTTTTTCTGTTCGTTTTATTATACTATAAAAGCGGAATATTTAGTTTAGAGTTGTGAATTTGGCTTCGCCAAATGTCATGAGCTTGCTACGCAAGCGTTATGGTATGATTGCCTTGTAACTTCAAACTGTGCCGAAGGCACATCATAACTACGCGAAGCGTATCATAACTCATAACTTGCCGCAGGCAATCATAGTTGAGTTTTGCATAGCAAAACTCACTCCCACTCGCTTAAATTAGCATTATATGGAGTGAATTTAGGTCGTTTCACACGGTTTTTGGGGGGATTTGACCGCCTTTTTCCGCTTCGTCTATGGAGTCTGCGAAAAAACGGTATCAAAATGGTATCACCGATACCACC
>JAZLAP010000226.1:0-4014 GCA_045613265.1 Eubacteriales bacterium
TGCCGATCTTTGTACCGGCAGCGGCTGTGTTGCGATCTCGCTTCTCCGTCTCCGCCCCGATTGCAGGGCGGTTGCCTACGACGTTTCGGATGCCGCGCTCGCCATCGCAGAAAAGAATGCCATTCTCAACGGCGTTCAAGACCGCATTTCTTTCCGAAGCGCCGATCTTCTGACACTGGACAGCCTCGGCGCAGTTTTCGCCGCAATTCTGTCAAACCCGCCGTACATCGAGACCGACGTGCTGCCTACGCTCGCCCCCGAGGTCAAGCATGAGCCGCAGCTTGCGCTTGACGGCGGGCGAGACGGACTTTTGTTTTACCGCCGTTTTCTCTCGCATTTTGCAAAGGATCTCGAAAAGGGCGGTTTCTTCCTCTTTGAGATTGGCTACGATCAGGGAAACGCCCTTGTTTCGCTTGCAGAAGCCGCCGATTTTTCGGCAAAAATCCACAAGGATTACGGGAAAAACGATCGTATCGCTGAAATTCGGTAAACTTTTCGTCGCCCCGACATATTCTGTTACAAAAACAGAACAGATAGGGGTGTTCCCATGGAAAAGCTTCGCGTTGCCGTCCTGTTCGGCGGCCCTTCGGGAGAATACGAGGTCTCGCTTCGTTCCGCCGCCGCCATTCTCGGTGCGCTTTCGCACAAAAAATACGACATTTACAAGATCGGTATAACAAAATCCGGAGATTTTTATCTCTTCCGCGGTCCGGTCGCTGCCGTTTTGCAGGACACCTGGCACAATGACCGTCAAGGTCTTTTGCCGCTTCTCCCATCCCCCGACGGATTCCTGCTGCTATCAGATCCCGTGCAACGGATTCATCCGGACATCGCCTTTCCTGCACTGCACGGCGACTTTGGTGAAGACGGCATTGTGCAGGCGCTGCTGTCCTACATGCATATCCCTTTCGTCGGCTGCTCGGCTGCTGCTTCCGCCCTCTGTATCGACAAGCTCATAACGAAGCATCTTGCCAAAGCCGCCGGCATTCCCGTCCTGCCCGCCCTTGAGGTCACCGACGGCAACGGCGATGCCGCAATTGCGGCGCTTTCTCTCCCTCTCATTCTGAAGCCGGTTTGCGGCGGCAGCTCGCTCGGTGCGTCGGTCGTGCGTGAAAAAGCCGACTTTGCAAACGCCTTTGCCTCTGCTGCGCGATACGGTCGCGTGATGGCAGAGCCATATCTTTCGGTACGCGAGATCGAGGTCGCCGTCATGGAGACCGAGACCGACCTGCTCATATCCGATCCGGGCGAGATCCGTCCGACGGACGGCTTTTACGACTACGCCGCAAAATATGAGACCGACACCGCCGAAATCCACGCGCACGCTGCCGTTGACAGTGAAACCGCCGAGCGCATTCGCGAATACGCCGGAACCATCTTCCGCGTACTCGGGCTTTCGGGGCTTTCGCGCATCGACTTTTTCCTTTCGGACGGCAGGATCCTACTGAACGAGATCAACACGCTCCCCGGCTTTACCGAGATCAGTCTCTTTCCGCAAATGATGCGGGAAAGCTTCGGTATGACGCTCCCTATGCTCTGTGATGCGCTCATCGACAGCGCGAGGCAAAGCCTGTGATCGGCGTTTTTGACAGTGGTGTCGGCGGACTCCTCACCGTCGCGGCGCTGAGACGGCGGCTTCCGCAGATCGATATTCTCTATTTTGGCGACACAGCACATATGCCGTACGGCGAAAAAAGCGACTGCGAGATCGTCGCGCTTGCCACACACGCCGCCGACCTGCTCCTTTCCTACGGCGCAGAACGGCTGATCGCCGCCTGCGGAACCGTATCCGCCGTGGCATTGCCCATCATGCAAGACCTCTTCGGCTTTCCCGTTGACGGCGTTACCGATGCCGCCGCAGAGGAAGCCGCAGGTGCAAAGCGTATTGCGGTACTGGGCACCGAAGCAACCGTGCGTTCGGATGCCTTCACAAGACTGCTCGCCACACGGTCACCCACGGCAGAGATTCGCGCCCTCGCCTGTCCGCTTTTCGTCACGATGGCGGAAAACGGAAGAACCGATCCGCAGGATCCCGCGGTCATGCGTGCGACTCGCGAAACGCTTGCGCCGCTTTTATCCTTCTGCCCCGACTGCGTGATCCTCGGATGCACGCATTTTCCGCTTCTTTCGCGTGCCATCGCCTCTGTATTTCCCGATGCCCGTCTGATCCCAAGCGGCGAGGCGGCGGCGAGGCGGCTTTCCGCCTCGATCCCGAACGTAGGCACCGGAAAAACGCATATTCTTGTGAGCGGCGACGCCAACCTCTTCCGCGAAGCGGCAAACCGCTTTTTCGGCAATGCATACCGCATTTCCGTCGATACAATACATGATTGGCGCGACTTTTTACATAATAACCATTAGAACAACCATTAAAGCAACCATCAAAACCAAAGCAAGCAAAACACCAAAAAAGTAAACTAAGCTTTACAAATCACTAAGTATATAAAGGACGGTAAAAAACATGGCCAAATACAGGCAGGGCAGAATCAACGACGCCGTGGCGCAGGAGCTGGCGATCGCCGCGCGCGATCTGCGCGATCCGCGCGTGTCGGGTAACTTTGTCAGCATCACACGCGCCGAGGTTGCTCCCGATCTGAAGTTTGCTCGCATCTATTTTTCCGCAATGGGCGACGAAAAGGAAGCTGCCGAGGGGCTGAAGAAGGCTTCGGGTATTCTGCGCCGCCACCTTGCGGCAACGCTGAATCTGCGTATTACGCCCGAGCTTGCCTTCTATAGCGATCACTCAATGGAGCACGGCGCGCGCATCGCCAAGGTGCTGAGCGACATCAAGAAGGCGGACGAAGCGCGCGCGGCTACGCTTGAAGCGTCGGAGCCGGCGAAGGACACGGATACAGAGGCGGAGTCGAACGATGAACGGGTATAAAACGCTGTCACGAGACGAAGTGCTGGATCGACTCGTACGAGCAGAAGCGCCCGTCATCCTCATGCACGTCCGCCCCGATGCCGATACCTACGGAAGTGCGGTGGCTTTGCAAAATATTTTTGCCCTTCTCGGAAAGACCTCGTCCGTCTACTGTGCCGATGACATCCCCGAACGCATTGCCTTCATCGGCGAGCTTGCGCCCGCGCTTCCCACGGAATTTCCCCCGTCGCGTACCGTGATCGCGGTGGACGTGGCATCCCCCGCCCAGCTTGGCGCGGCAGCAGAGCGTTACCCCAAGGTCGATTTCGTCATCGACCACCACGCAACCGCCACGCGCTTTGCCGACACCTACGCCATTCCCGATATTGCCGCTACGGGCGAAATTCTGTTCGTCCTTGCCGGAGCTCTGTATACGCGCGGCGACATCAAGGCGTTTCCGCCCTCGCTTGCCTCGGCACTCTATGCCGCCATCGCCTCGGATACAGGCTCCTTCAAATACGAATCGGTCACGCCCGATACCTTCCGTACGGCAGCGAAGCTTCTTGCCTACGGCGCGCGGCACGCCGAGATCGCACACCTTCTTTTCGACAGCAAGCCCGAAGCGCAAATGCGTGCAGAGGCGCTCGTACAAAAGCAGACCGCTGTTTTCGACGGTGGCAGAATTGCCATGGCGGTCATAACGCGCGAGGACCGCACCCAAAGCAAGCTTTCGGATTCCGATTTTGAAACCGCCGTCGACGTCGTTCGTGCGCTTCGCGGCGTGCACATTGCCGCAGTCCTGAAGGAAAGCGAAAAGGAGGCGGGGCTGTATAAGGCTTCGCTTCGTTCCACCGACTGCGACGTTGCACGCGTTGCCGCGGCCTTTGGCGGCGGTGGGCATATCCGTGCCGCAGGCTGCTCGCTCCGCGCCGATACCCCCGAAGAAGCCGCAAAGGCTCTGCTTTCCGCCATTCGCGCAAATACGTAAGAAGATGTAGCAATGAAAGTATACAGTCATAACCACCGGCTAAGCCGGTGGCTTGCTCAGCCCTATAAGGGCATGTTACTGGCGGGGCTGAAAGCCCACTGAAACATTTGACACTTGCAAACTCGCCCTACTGCCACAGATGTGGCTACTATTTCGCCTCCCT
>JAZLAP010000227.1:0-4541 GCA_045613265.1 Eubacteriales bacterium
CCCTTTGCGACTTGGAGATCAGAGGCGCAGGCAACCTTCTCGGTGCAGAACAGCACGGACACATGGAAGCGGTAGGCTATGACCTGTATATGAAACTACTGAACGAAGCGGTCATCGAGGAACGCGGCGAGCTTCTCGCGCCCCCCTTTGAGGCAAAGATCGACATCGCCGTCTCGGCACGCCTGCCGCAGACCTATATCGCAGGCAGCGCCCAGCGCATGGATATGTATAAGAAGATCTCGCTCATCCGCACGAAGGAGGATATGTCGGACGTCATCGACGAGCTTTGCGACCGCTTCGGTGAGCCGCCGCGCGACACCGTCCGTCTCCTTCACATCGCGCTTGCCCGTGCCGCCGCCGTAAAGGCGCGGATCGCGCGCATTGAGCAAAACGCTTCCTCTCTCCGCTTTTATTGCGAAAGGATCGATCTTGCCGTCTGGTCGGAGCTGTTCGCCGTCAAGCGCGGACTCAGCTTTTCGGGCGGAACGCAGCCGTTCGTCGCCTACCGTCTTTCAAAGGGCGAGGATGCCTGTGAAGCGGCAATGGAGATCGCAACGCTTTACGTGAAAATTATGGAAACCCCGATAGAACAAGGAGAAAATCAATGAAAACCAGCCTTATCCGCCGTATTCTCGCAGCTCTCTTGCTCTGTGTGCTGACCGCCTCAATGCTCGCATCCTGCGGCGCACCCGCCGTCATCACCTGCGGCAACATCTCGATGACAGAGGACATGTATCGCTACGCCTACTCCTGCTATAAGTATCTCTATCTTTCCGAAAACAAATCGCTCGGCATAAGCGACACCGAGGAAGGATGGACGGCGACCGCCGAAAACGGCAAAACACACGAAGAAAACTTCCACGCTTATTTCGAGGACGCACTCCGTACACGCATGACGGCGGCGTACATTTACGAAAACACACCGTCGCTCTCATCGGGCAACGCATCATCGGTTAAAAACGCCGTAAAGTATGCGATGGATGCAACCTTCTATTACGCAAAGGAAAATACCGAGGCGGCGTATAACGAAATGCTTGCCCCCTACGGTGCCGTATACGACGATGCCTTCCGTGTCGCGTTATACGAATACGAATACCGCCGTCTCTATTACCTTCTGTTCGGTCAAAGCGGCGAAGGAGCGTTGCAGGACGACCGCTTTGCCGACGACATCCTCGCCTTTTATCGCTCCTATTACGTCCGCCTGTGCGTGGTCGCGGCAACGGGAGACAGGATCGCCGCCGCCGACACTGCTTTTTATTCGGCAAACACCGACGATGCCTTTGAGGCATTCGCCGCCGAGTACGCCGAAAACGAGGAAACGATTTCTTTCTTATGTATGTACGGCTCCTACTATCTCCCCGAAAAGCTGATGGAGAAGATCGCAAGCCTCGATGTCGGTGAAAACGGCTACGTGGACGTAGACGGCACGGTATACTATCTCCGTCGCTATGCCATTGATGCGGAATATAAGAACGAAGCCTACGCCGAATATTTCAAGGATTTCCCGTCCTTCGTTGCCCCCTATTGCTATTCGCTCTATCTTGACGAATATAAGGACAAATTCAAAAAGGAAGTCACCGCCCCCCAAAGCATATGGGACGTTCCCACCTGCAAGGACGTGAACGTCGTGGATATTCTGCGTTCCATATCGTAAGCACCAACGAAGCAAAAACAGAGAGCCGAGGCAAATGCCTCGTCTCTCTGTTTTTTACTCTTTACTCTTTCGTTTCGGAGACCGTATGCTGTCGGAGATACTCCTTTAAAATGAGATTGATATACTGCGAAAGCGAACGGTCGTCCTCGTCGGCATATGTGCGCAATTTTTCCAAAACGTCACTGTCTATCGTAATGCTGATCTTTTCCTTTAGCGGTTTCATCAAAGCTCATCTCCTTTTCCTCTCGTTCGCAAAATCATTATAGCAAATGATAGTGTATTATATTGACAAATCATATAAAATAGTATAAAATAGCATAAAATACTACCAAAGAAGAGGAGTAAAAATGAAAGTTGCCATTGTCGGATCGAGAAGCATTGCTGTATGCGATATTGAAGTCTATCTGCCAAAGGAATGTACGGAAATCGTGTCGGGCGGTGCGTGCGGCGTGGACAGTATAGCCGCGCAATATGCACGAAAGCATGGGCTTTTACTGAAAGAGTTTTTGCCCGAATACCAAAAATACGGAAGAGCCGCACCTATTATTCGCAATAGAGCAATCGTCGACTATGCTGACTCCGTTCTTGCTTTTTGGGACGGAATATCGCGCGGAACGCAATCGGTCATCAACTATTGTAAGAAGCAAAACAAGCTCTGCACGGTCGTCCTTACGAACAAGAACAAATAATATCGCTACAGGTCAAAAAATTCATACTTTCCTTTTAAAAATATCCGAAAAACCCTTGCTTTTTCGGATGCAGTCATGTATAATAAGGATAACGGGCAAAGCCCACAACGAATTTATATTTATTTATATCTTATTATGAGGAGATTATCACCATGGCAAAGAATATTCTTGACGCATTCAAGGAAGACCAGAGCGTAGCCAACGTCGATGCATCGAAGAAGGTACGTGTTGCCATCATCGGTTGCGGTTGGATCGCTGATGCTCACATGCACTCTTACCTGAAGCAGCCCGACGTTGAGGTCGTGGCAGGCTGCGACATTATCCCCGGCAAGGCTGCCGCTTTCATGAAAAAGCACGGTGTTGAGAACGCAAAGACCGACTATAAGGACGACGTTGAGATGCTCGCCGACAAGTCGCTCGCGCTTGATGCGGTTTCGATCTGCACCTATAACCGCCAGCATGCTCCCTGTGCCATCCATGCACTCGAAGCAGGTGTAAACGTAATGCTTGAAAAGCCCTTTACGGTAACCACTGAGGAAGCCGTTGAGGTCATGCGTGCCGAGAAGAAGTCAGGCAAGATCCTTTCGATCGGCTTCCAGCCCCGTCTCGACGAGAACATGAAGATGGTCAAGAAGATCTGCGAGAGCGGCGAGCTCGGTCGCATCTACTACATCCAGACGGGCGGCGGTCGTCGCCGCGGCATTCCTACCCCGTTTGGCACTACCTTTATCGAGGACAAGACGGCAGGCATCGGCGCACTCGGTGACATCGGCTGCTACTCGCTCGATATGGTTCTGAACGCCATCGGCTACCCGAAGCCTCTCACGGTTTCGGGCTACAAGTCGGCATTCTTCGGCACCGATCCGAACTACTCCGACTACAAGAAGAAGAACAAGCCCGAATATGCAAGCCTCTTCGGCGTTGACGACTTTGCAGCAGCATTCGTTCGTCTCGAGGGCGACATCATCCTCGACTTCCGTATTGCTTGGGCAATGAACATCAATACCCCCGGCGATACCATCATCCTCGGCACAAAGGGCGGTCTCCGCATTCCTTCGACCGACTGCTGGAACGGCTCGATCGGCGGCCCGATGACCATTTACCACGAGGTTGCAGGCGAGCAGGTGGAGACCAAGGTTCCCCAGTTTGCAGACGACCCCAACAACTCGAACTTCGATAAGAAGATCCGCACCTTCATCGACGCTGTCAAGAACGGCGGCACGGCTCCCGTTCCGTCCTCGCAGATCCTCTACAACCAGGCGATCATCGACGGTATTGCAAAGTCGCATGCCGTAGGTCACGAGATCGAGATCGAGATCCCCGAAATCTGATAAGACACACAAGGCGTGTGCGGTGCCACCGCACACGCCCTTTCTTATGAAACGAGAAAAAGGGTATGTCTAATGTAATAGATGTATTCAAGGAAAAGCAGAGAGGGTGCCGCGATCAATACCGAAAAGCGCGAGATCGCGCTCGACGTTCCCGAGATTTGAGAAAAATGTAAACTATAACTTACAAAACGGTGAATTTTATGACAAAAGCAGAAATTTTATCCCACGTTGACCACACACTCCTTTCGGTCACGGCGACCGAAGCCGAGATCAAAGAAACGGTGAATGATGCGATCGCATACGGCTGTGCTTCGGTCTGTATTCCGCCGCGCTTTGTCAAATGTGCATCAGAGCATGCGCGCGGAAGGATTCGCATCTGTACGGTGATCGGCTTTCCGAACGGCTACCAGACGGCGGAGGCAAAGTGCTTTGAGGCAGAGGCGGCGATCGCGGACGGTGCCGACGAGCTTGACACCGTGATCCCCGTCGGATGCGTGAAGGCGGGAGACCTTGACGCGCTTTCGCGTGAGCTTTCAATGCTTCGCACGGTCACAAAAGGACATATTTTGAAGGTCATCATCGAGACATGCCTTCTTACCGACGACGAGAAACGCAAATGTGCGCGTATCGTATCGGCAATCGGGGCAGACTATATCAAAACCTCAACCGGATTTTCAACCGGCGGTGCAACGCTTGCCGACGTTCGCCTGCTTGCGGAAAACATCACGCTGCCGACACGTGTGAAGGCGGCAGGCGGCATCAAGGATTTTGCCGATGCCGAAGCGATGCTCGCGGCAGGTGCCGACCGTCTTGGCACGAGCCGCCTTGTCCGTCTGATGAGATCCGAGGAAGCAAAAGGAGAATACT
>JAZLAP010000228.1:0-8099 GCA_045613265.1 Eubacteriales bacterium
CTGCATTCCGTTTTCGTCGAGGATACCGAAGCCGAGTGCCTGCAGCATGCCGATGCCGCCGTCGTTTGTGGCACTCCCCCCGATCCCGACGATAAAGCGGCGGCAGCCGCGCGTGAGCGCATCGCGGATAAGAAGACCGACACCGTAGGTCGTGGTAATCATCGGATCGCGCTCCTCTTGCGAGAGAAGCGGGAGCCCTGCGGCGGCGGACATTTCGATGACGGCGGTACTGCCACCGACAATGCCGTATACGGCACGGATGCTACGGCCGAGCGGATCAACGGTTTCCGCTTCGACGTATCGTCCGTTTTGTGCCGTTACGATGGCTTCAACCGTTCCTTCGCCGCCGTCTGCAATGGGAAAAACCGATACGTCGGCATCGGGACAGGCTGCAAGAACACCGCTTTTAACGGCATTTCCTGCATCGAGAGACGAAATACTCCCCTTGAAGGAGTCGATGGCGATCAGTATTTTCATGATAGGGCATCCTCTCCTTTTGCATCCCACAGGGGAATGTCCTTAAGCTTACTCCAGACGAATCTGCCCATATTGAGGCCGCCGAGCTTGTTCAGATGAATCTGATCGATCTGGTAGTCACGCGCCTTGACGCGGGCATATCCGAATCCGCCTTCCGAAAATACGTCGATGACGGGAACGCCGTTCAGATGCGCGACCTCCTTAATGATCTTGGCAAATTCATATTGTGTGATACCACGTTTTTCGTTCGGAATATCGGGCGCTTGGGTGTTGCCGCCGATCATGATGATGACGACGATCTGCGCCTTTGTGTACTCCTGCAGGTAGCGGAGGCATTGGTTGAAGCAGCCGCAGAAGGATTCGTCGTCGGTGTCGTAGAGATTGCCGACGGTGGCACCCTCGTTGGGAAGCACCTCAAGTGTGATGAGATCGGCGTCTGCTTTGCCGTCCTCAAGCGTCATAACGGCACGCTTTACGTTTCCGTGACCGTAGCCGTCGGGTGTCAGAGAGCCGCCGGGAATGCCTTGGTTTACAACGTGCAGCCCCGAAAGCTTTTCAACTACGGGGACGTATTCGCCCTGCCGGATGCTTGTCATAGATGTACCGTATGCGTACCACGTTTTTCCGTTCCAGTGGTTATTCATTACACTTAACTCCTCTTTTTCAGCTTTTTTAAACGCGTGTTTTACTGTCTCGTCGTTATTATATCATGGGTTTGATAGCCTGTCAATCCTTTGTTTGCGCGGCATATCGTTTTCATATACAGAAAATTTCAAAAATCTTGCGTTCAGCTATTGCAATTCGAAAAAAAATGTGATACAATAGTAACAATCATATTTTTCGGAGGGATCTATCATGGAGCATATTAAGACTATCGAGACCAGAAATCTTTGCGACAGCGCGAAAAACGGCGGCTGCGGCGAGTGCCAGACGTCCTGCCAGTCGGCTTGCAAGACCAGCTGCGGCATTGCCAATCAGCAGTGCGAGAGCAAGGATCAGAAATAATCTGTTTCATAAAAATGCCGTCGCACAGACGGCTTTTTTTATCATAAAGGGGAGTCTATGATACATCAGTACAAGCTTGGCGGCTACAACATCGTCCTTGATATCGCATCGGGTGCGGTACATGCGGTGGACGAGGTCGCCTACGATATTATTGCATCCTATCAGACCGAGAGCAGGGAAGATATCCTTTCTGCTCTTACGGAGAAATACCGTGACCGCGCGGACGTCACCGCCGCCGATATCCGGGAATGCTACGGCGAGATCGCCGCGCTTGCCGAAGCGGGAAAGCTTTTTTCGCCCGACACCTTTGAGCCGATGGCGGGAAAATTAAAGGAAAAAACGGCAGGCGTCGTCAAGGCGCTCTGCCTGCATATTGCACATACCTGTAACCTCAACTGCTCTTACTGCTTTGCAAGTCAGGGCAAATATCACGGCGAGCGTGCCGTGATGAGCTACGAGGTCGGTAAGCGCGCCCTCGACTTTCTCGTCGAAAATTCGGGAACGCGGCGCAACCTTGAGGTGGATTTTTTCGGCGGTGAGCCGCTTCTGAATTTCGACGTTGTCAAGCGCCTCGTTGCCTACGCACGAAGCATCGAAAAGGAAAAGAACAAGAATTTTCGTTTTACCCTGACGACGAACGGCATTCTGATCGACGATGACGTGATCGACTTCTGTAATCGGGAAATGAGCAACGTCGTTCTGAGCCTTGACGGACGGCGCGAGATCCACGACCGCTTCCGCGTCGACTATGCGGGTAATGGCAGCTTCGATAGGATCGTACCGAAATTTCAGCGTCTCGTTGAGGCGCGTGGGGGTAAAAACTACTATATGCGCGGCACCTTCACGCATGCAAACCCCGACTTCCTTGAGGATATCAAAACGATGCTCGACCTCGGCTTTACCGAGCTCAGCATGGAGCCTGTGGTCTGCGCCGCAGGCGATCCTGCCGAGCTTACCGACGAGGATTGCAAAATTGTTTGCGAGCAGTACGAAAAGCTTGCCGAATTGATGCTGCAGCGCCATAAGGAAGGGGAACCCTTTACCTTCTATCATTACATGATCGACCTTAAGGGCGGACCCTGTATCTATAAGCGCATTTCGGGCTGCGGCTCGGGTACCGAATATATGGCGGTCACACCGTGGGGCGATCTTTATCCCTGCCATCAATTCGTTGGCGATGAGGCGTATAAGCTCGGAGATATTTACGTTGGCGTCACGAACAAGGAAAAACAGGACGAGTTCATGCAATGCAACGTCTATGCGCGCCCCGAATGCCGCGATTGCTGGGCACGCCTCTACTGCTCGGGTGGCTGCGCGGCGAACGCATACCATGCCACGGGCAAGGTGACGGGCGTCTACAAAAAAGGCTGCGAGCTGTTCAAAAAGCGCATGGAATGCGCGATCATGCTTGCCGTCGCAAAGGAATTTGAGTGATGGATACGCCGCTTTCCGATTTCGTTAAGCGTTACGCCGCTTCCGATGCTTTGCGCTTTCATATGCCGGGACACAAGGGAAACGGCGCCACCGAACGCTTCGATATTACCGAAATTTCGGGTGCCGATGCGCTCTATGAGGCGAGCGGCATCATTGCACAAAGCGAGAAAAACGCCGGAGCGATCTTTTCCGCGCATACCTTTTATTCTGCCGAGGGATCTTCTCTCGGCATTCGTGCTATGCTTTATCTTGCCGTTCTGCATGCGAAAGAAAAGGGTGAAAATCCTTATATTCTGGCAGGTCGAAATGCGCACAAGACCTTGATCTCGGCGGCGGCACTTCTGGACTTTGAGCTTGATTTCATTTCCGAAAACAGCGGCTCGTATCTTTCCTGCCGTATAACTCCCGCGGATATTCTGTATCGCTTTCAAAACGAAAGCAGATTGCCAACGGCAGTATATCTCACCTCGCCCGACTATCTCGGAAATACGGTGGATATTCGCGGGATCGCCAATGTCTGCCACGCAAACGGTGTGCTTCTTCTCGTTGATAATGCCCACGGTGCGTATCTTAAGTTTTGCCTGCCTTCCCGCCATCCGATCGATCTCGGCGCCGACGTCGTCTGTGATTCGGCACACAAAACGCTCCCCGCCTTGACGGGTGCCGCATATCTGCATATTGCAAAGAGCGCACCGGAGTCTTTTGCCGCGCGTGCCAAGAATGCGCTTGCGTTGTTTGGCTCGACAAGCCCGTCCTACCTGATCCTCGCCTCGCTCGATCGCCTCAATGCTTGCCTCTCTGACGGCTATTCCGACCGCCTCGCCATCTTTTTGGGCGAGCTTTCTTCGGTGCGGACGGCATTGACCGCACAGGGGTATACGCTTGTCGGAGACGAGCCGATGAAGCTGACGGTCAGGACGAAGCCCTACGGCTACCTCGGCACCGAAGTGGCGTCGTATCTTGAAGGCAGGGGGATTGTTCCCGAATTTGCCGATAAAGACCATCTCGTTCTCATGCCGTCGCCATCGCTTTCCAAGACGGCATTGCAGGAGCTTTGCAACGCGCTCCTGTTGCTTTCGCGCCGTGCACCGATCGATGACGCACCGCCTTCTTTTTCTGTTCCCGTGCGTGTAATGTCGCATAGAGAGGCGATACTTTCTCCGTCAGAGACGGTCGCAACCTCGGCATGCGTAGGGCGTATTGCCGCCGCCGTTACCGTGGGCTGTCCGCCTGCCGTTCCGATTGTCGTGTCGGGCGAGCGCATTGACGAAGCGGCAGCACGTGCTTTCCTGTATTACGGCGTGACCTCATGCAGTGTGGTTGTTGAAAAAACGGGCGATGTTTTGTAGTGTCTGTCGTTTTTCTAACGCATCGACATGTCAGGGCGCCCGCAGATGCAATGCGGAAACGCTCGAGCGCGCGATCCGTTACGGCTTTGATAAGGTGCAGATCGTCTCGTGGTTTCCCTACGATCAGTCCATGATCGATCGCTGTCACGAAAACGGCATCCGCTGTAACTTTTGCGAGCCCAACGATCCCACGGTGGCAAAACGGCTTCTCGATTGCTTGTGGGTTTTCTTATAAATGGAATCGTCCTGCACTGAAACGATTCCTTTTTGCTTTAAGCTTTGTCTTGGTTCTGCCCCCCCTGCGGTTTTTAACTTGCCGAAGGCAAACATCATTTAAAAAACGCACCTTTGTCGGTAGACAAAAGTGCGTTTTTTCTGCGAAAGAGCGACCAAAGGTGCGTAAATGTAGGTAAGAACGACTAAAAGTACACCACTTGTGCCGCTCGACAAATTGGAATTTGAAAATCCTCATATAATGTTTTCTGCCGTTAATCTCAATAAATAAAACTGCCTTAACCATTCCGGCTGTTCTTCAAGAGTAGCATGTAATTTCTGTAGTGTTCTTTTTCCAATGCGTCTATCTAAAACCGCGAACATTCTAACAGTAGGATGACTTGAAAAAATGCTCTCCTGTATGTCTTGATTGCGATATATTTCCAAAGCTTCACAAAATTCCTCATCTGTATACTCTGTGCGTTGATTTATGGGATATTTCTCCAACAATGTCCGGAACTCTGCCCAATATTCACCAATACCGCTTGGATTAGCATTTTTCGTATATCCACTATCAATAAAATAGGTGTTCACAGTTTCCCAAGAGAAACGTTTTATTTGCTCACCATCTATGCAAACCTCAAAAATATGACAACCGTCCATCCCTACGTATGCTGTACAACCATATCTTATTCTGCCTTGTAATGAACTGGCAAGCATATCTTGTTCCAGATACTTTCTCATTCCGCTCCATGAACCAAGTATTTTTCCCATAAAGAACACCTCCTCGAGAAATTCTTACTTGTCGGTAAGTTTATTATATCACACTTGCGTAAACAAATCAAGGCGCAAGCCTTGTATATTGAATGAAATCGTGCTACGCACGATGAAATCCTCGCTCTGCTCGGATGAAATCTTCGGCGTTTCGCCTCAGATGAAATTAAATCCGCCTTCATATCCTGCCGCAAGGCAGATTTCATCGCAAAGCGATTTCATCCGCGTTAGTGGATTTATTCCGACGCAGGCGGATTTAGTTAAAAAAAGCACACACTGTCTCGGTAGACAAATGTGCGCTTTTGTTTGCGATAAAGCGACAAAAAGGTGCGTAAAGTGGGGTAAGAACGACTAAAAGTACACCAATCATTTTTTATTAAGGCGATACAAGTAATCGTTGTATGTATAGTAATCATCGCTTTGATAGATAAAATCGTCGCAACAATGGATTGAGGAAACCTCTCTTTTAAAAAACGAATCATGACCTTTATAATACATCAATTCTATTACATCGTCTTTAGAGGTTAACAGAACATCTTTTGTACAAAAAAGTTGATTTTTATCACTTCCGTACGGACACATAGTTCCGTGTCGACAGGTCATGCAACAAGCAAGTCGAATGCCGCTTGGAAGTTTTTCTTGAAGATCAGCAAATGCATCCACCCACAAATAGTCTTTTCCCATTGCGCAATATTCTGAACCGTTATAATTTATGGTTATTTCAACTTCGTCATCGGTGTAACAAATTTGTATAGGCACGGATATTTTATTTATTTGCGAAAGCACGAAAATTTGTGATTCAATAATCTTTTTCATTTCGTGCTCTCCTTTGCTGTGTTAATGGAGGCGATTAGCAATCTTCGTATTGTTCCACACTGATTGTACAAATCTTTTGCAATATCTCGGTCAAGCAATTCGGATTTCACAAATAATTCAAGCCAATATTCCGTTTCATAGCACTCTTTCAGCGCAATTTGAAACTTGGCAACAAAGTCGGCTTTGCTGTGAGCATAGTTTGCCTCGTGTATATTTGCCCCTATTGAGGTTGAGGAACGTTCCAACTGATTTACAAGCGAACAATGTCCCTTGATAGCGTCGCACATTTTGATAATCTTAACCGCAAAGTCTGTGGATAGATCACGAAGCTTTGAATCTGCCATAGCAACACCGCCTTTCTACCGTTATTATACCATAAATCCAAAGCTTTTTCAAGTGAAATATTCGGCGGTGCCGAATGTGAAATAATTTCCACAAGGGAAATTGTGAAATATCGCCCTTCGGTCGATGTGAAATGAAATTTGCCCACATTCGCGGTAGCGAATATTTCACATTTGCGGAGCAAATATTTCACAGCGTAGCTATTTCACTTGCCCACAGGGCAAATTTCGTTGAAAAAAGCACACATTGTCTTGGTAGACAAATGTGTGCTTTTTTCTGTGATGCGTGTCCGATTTAGATGCAAAGCCGTGTGTGGCAGATTTAGATGCACGTGGGTTTTGCAGAGGGTACAGTAACTCCTTGGCGATGATGGGAGCTACACTTGACCGCTATCTCCCGGGGCGCTGTGCCATGCTTGTAAACGAAATCTATGTAAATATTATTTTCCGCTTTTGTTTTTTCGTTGCTTGATTTTGTTTTCCCAAACATCTGCTCTTTTAATATAAATGTCAAAAAGCTGTTCATAAGAGAGAATTCTGCGAAACCTTGCCCCTCCATGACGAGAAGGAATAGGAGGCTGAACAATACCCACGCATATTCCGAGTGTAACAACAGTAAACCAATTCGGAAAGTAGAACAAAACAAGAAATGCAACAAAAAATAATGGATAATAGCAAGCAAGCACGATGTGGGATAGCCACTTCTTCGGTAGTATTTTGCTCCAAAAACGATATTCTATTGAGAAAGCGTTAAACACGGGAATGCGAACAGTTCCCAGTATAATCCAAATCGCCATGAAGACGATCGTTTGAGATGTGGAAGCTCCGGGAGCATTTACAAGTAATGCTACATATAAAGGACACAGAATAATGATTGCCGCTATAGCCAATATCGAAGGCAACAAAGAGGTAACGCCTTCTATGCGGATATCGATATCTTTTCTGTATTTCTTAATGCGTGATAGCAAAGATATCGGGAATTTCTCAAGAACAATATGCTTGGTACCTTGCGCATAATATACAACCAAGCGAAACACACTTGCAGGATCGCTTTTGTACCTCGGCTTTGAATCAATGGCATATTCGATTTTTTCTATTGCTTCCCACTTAAGCATTCCTTTAGGGTGATGAATACCTTCTTCGTTAAGCACACAAATAATTCTTCCGAAAAAATGCTTGTTCAGCACTTGAAGTATCAGGAAAGGCAAAGAAAAAACAACTAATACCAAAACCGATGCTCCGAAGGTGGATGATAATTCGTATTGTTCGTATTTTCCCAAAGCAAGTGAAATTACGGTAATGGCATAAGGAATGCCAAGCATTAGGGAAAATAAAAAGGCAAGCGGAGCATTGAAGTACTGCCTTCGTATCTTTTTTCCGTCAATGCCTTTCAGCTCATTTTTTTTCATCAAACCACCGCCTTTCTTCGCTTTATTATACCACAATTTTGTAAACATTTCAACCGTTTCGCCGGTTCGAATCTGTCTACAGACCCGAAAAGATGCGCAAAGCGCGGAAATGCATCTACAAAATTCTGAAAAACTTTAGAGCCGAAAGCTTTCAGTGAAATATTCGGCTTGCGCCGAATGTGAAATAATTCCCTTCCTGAATTGTGAAATATTGCTCCCCCAGGTCACAATGTGAAATGAAATTTGCCCACATTCGCGAAGCGCATATTTCACACGCCGCA
>JAZLAP010000229.1:0-4229 GCA_045613265.1 Eubacteriales bacterium
CCGCCGCCACAGACGGTGGACTGTGCGGCGATGCCGTCGGCGATAAATTCAAAGACAGTGCGTGTATAGTAGCCGAGTCCGCGCACGATGGCGGGGTTGACGGTATAGGCGATGCCCGATGCGTCGAGCGCAGATTTCAGGCGCGCAAAGTGCGTTTCGCAGTCGGGGCAGAGATGGTCGATCGTCTTGGGGGCGTTCGGCGCCAATGCGGCACATTCGGGATTTTTGCAGTCGAGAAGGCGCAGGGGGTTCTGGTCAAGGCGCTTCTTGCAGGTGTCGCAGAGAACGGCTTCGTTTTTCTTGTAATAATCGGTCAACGCCTTACGGTAGGCGGGACGGCAGGCGGGACAGCCGATCGAGTTCAGATGCAGGGAAATCTTCCGCAGTCCGAGGCGGCGAAGCACCGATGCGGCAAGCGAGATGACGGTGGCGTCGGCTTCGGGCGTTGCCGCACCGAACATTTCTGTGCCGAACTGGAAGAATTCGCGGCTTCTGCCCGCCTGCGGCGCTTCGTGGCGGAAGCAGCTGATGATGTAGTAGTATTTGAGCGGCATCGTCTCGCCGTACTTTCCGTGTTCGATCAAGGCGCGTGCCACGCCTGCCGTACCTTCGGGACGGAGCGAGATCGAGCGATCCTCGTCGCGGTCGATGAAGGTGTACATTTCCTTTTGCACGACGTCGGTCGTGTTGCCGACACCGCGCACGAAAAGCTCGGTGTTTTCAAACATGGGAGTACGGATCTCGCCAAAGCCGTAACGCTCGGCTTCCTCGCGCATTACCCCCTCGATGTGACGGAACAGGGGCGTTTCGTCGGGGAGAATATCCATTGTGCCTTTGATCTTCTGAATCATACTGTAACCTTGTTTATCCTTTCGCCGAAATCGGCAGTTTGTATTTCCTTGTTTTGCTTGGTTCGTTCGTTGGGCAGTTTGTTTTATGTCGGACAGTTTGTTTTATTCGGTACGCGCCGTGTCCTCGGCGGTAGCGATCGCCATAAGCTCGTTTATGCGTGCCTCGTTGCCGCAGAAGCGGTGCATGCCGAGGATCGCTTCAAGACCGGTTGCCAGACGGTAGTCGGAAATTTTTGCATGGTGCGGTCGGGAGAGATGCTTGGAGTTTCCCGCACGGCGGGCGAGATCAAGCTCGTCCTCGGTGAGAAATGGCTCTGTTTTCCGATAGGCTTCCGCTTGCTTTTCTGCCGTTACGTACAGAAGCGAAAGGCGGGAAAGCTCTCCTGCCTTGGGGATTCCCTTGCGCAACAGCATTTCACGGATGTACGCACTGTGAACAGCATCACCGAGAAAGGCGAGAGCCGTCACCGGCGGAAGCGCGCTTGGCTTGATTTCCATGATTCGATCCTTTCAGAATGCCCTTCAAATGTAAGGCTTGATTTACATTTTATCAGAAAAGCGGCGCGAAGAGCCGCATAACGGCGGAGATCAGCCGACGGGGAAGCGGCAGATGTGTGTCCTTTTCGAAGATCTCCTTCGCGATAGAAAAGAGATAGTCAAAATCCTTCTTTACCTCTTCGGTTGCCGCGCCTGTAATGAGAGCGCCGGTTTCGAAAGAAAGATAAAGCGAACGGAAGTCCAGATTGGCACTGCCAACGCTTGCCACGCATCCGTCGGCGAGGATCATCTTACTGTGTATGAAGCCGGGCGTGTACTCGTAGATACGAACTCCCGCGGCAAGAAGCGGTCGGTAATAGCTCTTTGTTGCCACGTTGACAAGCTTTTTGTCGGCGATCGCAGGGGTGATGATTCTGACGTCGACGCCGCTTCTCGACGCCATCATGAGCGCATCGAAGAGTGCGTCGTCGGGGATGAGGTAGGGGGTGGAAAGATAGAGCGTATTCGTTGCCGACGTGATAAGCGACAGATACAGCTCCTTGATCACGGGATCGGCGGCAGGCTCGTCGGCATACAGACAGAGCACGCCGTTCGCCGTGCTTTCGTTGCAAGCGGGAAGCGGTGGCATTTCGGTTTTTTCACCGGTCGTGAATTCCCACATGGAAAGGAAAAGTGCAACCGCATCGTATGCAGACTCACCCGTCATACGGACGGCGGTATCCTTCCAGTGCCCGTATTTTTGATATAAATTTGCGTACTCGTCACCGATGTTTACGCCGCCGGTATAGGCGATCCTGCCGTCGATTACGGCGATCTTTCGGTGGTCACGGTAATTTTGTGCCGCGGTGATGTAAGGAGAAAAGGCGTTGAAGACGGCAACCTTAATGCCGTCGCACCGCAGATCAGCGGCAAATCGGCGGGGATCGATGAGAAACGAGCCGACGTCGTCAAGGATCAAACGGACGTCAACGCCGTTTTTTGCCTTTTTTTTCAGAATGGCGTGGAGACGGTCGAGGGTCTCGCCCTGCGCTACGATAAAATACTCAAGATAGATGTAGTGCTCTGCCGTTTCAAGATCGCGGAAAAGCGCGGCAAGCTTGTCGTCACCGAGCGGAAAATAGGTAACGCTTGAGCGCCTTGTCGGAAAGCCTGCAAGGGCGAGGCGACGAAAGGCGTTCCGACAGGGAAGAGAGGCAAGATCGACCTCGCTTTTCTTTGTGGGAATCATGGAAAGCCTGTGTGCCATACGACGTCTCCGACGGAACAGCTTGCCGCCCCGCTGGATCTTCAGCAAGAAAAAGGAGACGGTTCCGGGGATCGGAAGCAATAAAAGAAAAAAGATCCAAAGAAGCTTGTATGCCGAGGCATCGTTCGAGGAAACCGTATAGAGCGAAAAGGAGAATGCCAAAAGCGTAAAAACGGTGTTCAAATGGCGGAAAGCGGCGACACCGCTTGCAAAAATCAGAAACCAGAGCGCGAATTGGACCACGATCAGGAAAACGACGGCACCGCGTACGAAAAAGATACGCCGTGCGTGTCTTACGGCACGCCGCGAATTTCCGATACCGATACATTCATGATTTTTTTGCTTTTTCACGGCATGTACTCCTTTCTAGGATCGCTGTTTAATCGCTGTTTACCTTGTCACCCTATATTATGACACAGTTTGGCGAAAAAAGCAAGAGGAAAGAAAAAATTCCATGCAATTTCACGCAAATTTAAGGAAGTTTTACGAAAAAACCCTTGCAAAGCGAAGGTTTGTGTGTTATACTAATAGAAAAACAGTTTAAAACCCGTTTCGGAGGAGTGACCCGCGCATGGCAGAATACGATTATATTGCAGAAAATCTTCGCACGGTACGGGAAAACATCGAGAGGGCGTCGCGGCGTGCGGGACGTTCGGGTGTTAGGCTCGTTGCCGTCACCAAAAGCGCGACCGATGACGAGGTGCGGGCACTGCTTCGCCTCGGCGTGGAGGCGATCGGTGAAAACCGCGCGCAGCTTTTCAATCGCCGCGCCGATCTTGTCGCTGAATGCGGATGCGATACCGAGGTGCATTTGATCGGCAGTCTGCAGACCAACAAGGTGCGAAGCGTGATCGACCGTGCCGCTTGCATCCAATCGGTCGATCGGTTGTCGCTTGCTACCGAGATTGAAAAACAGGCGGCAAAGCGTAACACGACCGTTCGCGTGCTTCTTGAGGTGAACAGCGGCAGGGAGGAAGCCAAGGGCGGAATCATGCCTGAGGAGCTTTTTGCCTTTCACGCCGCCGTCGCGGAGCTGCCGCATATTGAGATTGCGGGACTTATGACGATGGCACCGCATTCAACCGATCCCGAGGATTACCGTCCGTATTTCCGTGAGACCTATACGGCGTTTGCGCGAATCCGCGACGGTGGTGGATTTATAAAGGATCCTATCCTTTCGATGGGGATGAGCGAGAGCTACGAGGTTGCCGTGGAAGAGGGTGCGACAATGGTGCGCGTGGGCAGCTCGTTGTTCAGAAAATGAATCTCAACAGAAAATCGCAAGAATAATTTGAAATAAATAATTTTGAAATCAATGGAGGAAAAAACATGAACTTTTTCAGAAGAAACGCAGGGAATCAGGATATTTATGCCGATAGTATCGATACGCTCGGCACACAGTCCGAAAATCCCGCAAAGGCACAGGGCGGTCTTGAAATGACGGTCATGAATCCCACCGAATTTTCCGAGGTAACGGCAATCGCGGAGGAGATCCGCCGCGGTACGACGGTCGTTCTTAACCTTGACCGTGCATCGAAGGAGCTTTGCCGTCGTCTTCTGGACTTCCTCGGCGGTGTCGTCTATACCATTGACGGCGGTATCAAGAAGGTTGCCGCCACGACGTATATTCTGAC
>JAZLAP010000230.1:0-12938 GCA_045613265.1 Eubacteriales bacterium
AAATATATTTTCCTTTTTGATAACGGCTATCATATCCTGCAAAAAGTCGGACAAAAAATATTGATAAAGCAAAAATCAAGTAAAACATTACCATACTTTTTACCACCTCTCTTGGATATATTATATCATAAGTAAAAATGCTTGCTCGCAAGGGCATTTTTACGCCATGCATCAATAACGCAGGCGGGCGACAGCACGCACAGGGCGCAGCCCAAACGCTTACCTGTAAGCGTTTCTGCGTATATTATATCATATTTTTCAGTGTTTTTCAATAATGAATAAATGCTTTGATTAAACAACTTCGGTACTTAAAAAATACCGTTGGCGTACCTGGTTTACCGGGGGTACCCCCACCAGGGCTTCTTTTTCTGGCCTACCCGACAGAGTAACTGCGCTTCGCTCCGTGATACGCTCATCCTTCGCCTGCCAAGCAAGCTTGCCGATCTTCGGGTGGCGTATGCGAACCTGCAGCGCTCCTTCCTCGCGCCAGCTTCTCCCAGAGAGTAGAGCAGAAAAAGAAGCCCCATAACGGGGCTTCTTTTTCTGGCCTACCCGACAGGATTCGAACCTGCGACCTCAAGAGTCGGAGTCTTGCGCGCTATCCAGCTGTGCCACGGGTAGAAATACGGAAACGCATATAGTATACCACAGTTTACGGATTTTGTAAAGGGCTTCGGGGAAATTTATGAAAAAAGACAGAGAATTTTCATTCTCTGTCTTTTTTCGTAAAGAATTAAAGCTCTTCTACGTTGAAGTCGAACTCGGCACCCATGATGATAACGAAGTCAAGCTCACCCTCGGTGATCACGACCGAAACGCCGCCCATGATAACGGGCATACCGTTCACGGGAATCAGAGAAAGCTCGCCGTTTGCGCAGGTAAAGGTGTACTCATCGACCATTGCGCCGAATCTCGGATGCGTGAAGTATACCGTGCACTTGCCGCTTGCGGGATCCTCTTCGGATGCCTCAAAAACGATAGTAGCCGCTACGTTGTCAGCACTCGTCACAATGTGCGTACGGTCAAGAACCGTAACATCATTGATACCCGGCTCTACTGCAGGCTCTTCGCCGGTGAAGTAGAACTCAACACCCATAATGATAGCGAAGTCAAGCTCACCCTCGGTGATCACGACCGAAACGCCGCCCATGATAACGGGCATGCCGTTCACAGGAACCAGGAAGAGCTCGCCCTTGTCATAGGTGAAGGTGTAAGCATCGACCATTGCGCCGAATCTCGGATGCGTGAAGTATACCGTGCAGGTACCCGTCTTGTTGTCCTCTGCCGATGCCTCAAACAGGATCTTTGCGATCATGCCGTCGGCGGTAGCAATGACGTGCTCACGGTCAAGAACTGCGAAGTCCTTAAGCTCAACGTAGGTTTCTTCTTCCTCTTCGCCGCCGATCACGGGAGCCTCGGTCTGTACAAGCTCATAGGTTTCGTCACCCCAATTGCCGGGAACCGTGATCTTGAGACCGTAGTTATCGGAGAGAGCAAGCGAAGCGCCGATCGTCTCGTAGTCACCGCTGACAGGCGTGAGAACGATACCATCGGTCTCGCTGTAGGTGAAGGTATAGGTTGCGGAAACTTCTACAAGAATGGGACTCCAATATTCGTCGTAACCGTCGATAACCGTAGCGTTGATCGTGATCGTGTTGCCGTCGAAGATGACAACGTAGCCTGCGCCGTTCCAGTCGGTGTACTCGTACTTACCGCCGAGGATCATCTCGATCGAAGGAATCTCCTTAACGATCACAGTGAGCGTGGTGGTGAGGCTTGCATCGACTGCCGAAGTCAAAACGATCTCGTAAGTACCTACTGCATCGGGCGTAAATACCTTCGTCAGAACGGTAGGATTCCAACCGTCGTCGTAGGAGCTGTCGGTAAAGATTCCACCGCTTACGGTATACGTTCCATCGGCAAACTCGTTCACCTCTGCGGTAAATTCAACCGACTGACCGAGATAGATCGTCACTTCATTCATCTTCTCGAAATACGTGCTGATATAGCCGCCACCGTAATCCTCGGTCTTCTTTACGCTCGCGCTGATCTCGGTAGGAGCGGGCATTTCCACAAGGACGGTAACCGTCTTCGTTACGTTGGTCGTCGTGATCGTTAGCGTGTAAGTACCGGCAACCGAGCCCGAAAGCTGGAGGCGGTCAAGCGCGATATCATTCATCCAATCATAATCCGAATAATAAGCCGTGAGACCGTCAGCAGAACTCTCGGCGTTAACATTATCCAGCGAAAGCTTCGCACCATCTGCCTTTACGTTGGCGAAGTGGAGATAAACGGGCGTACCTGCGGTCACCTTGATGACATCGGCAAGTGCGGAGCCGTCAGCGTTGACAAGATCGAAGGAGGTGGGAACGAGCTTCTCGGCGGTGTATTCGCTCTCGCCGGTTCTCTCGCCCGTCGTCTGCGTTGCGGTAATCGAGTAAACACCGTAAGGCTCAGCATCGGGATTCAGCGTAACGATACCGTTCTCGTCGACCGTCCAGGGATCCTCGTCAAAGCTGAAGTAACGGGTAGAGTCGATCTGAAGCGAAGCGATCGTGTTTGCATCGGAAAGCTTCACGGTAACAACGAGGTCGTATACCGAACCGGAGAAGTAACGGTAGCTTACCGTGTAGGTATCGGTAGCAAGGTCATATACGAGCGTCATACCGTTGTTGGCATATTCTTCGCCAAATACAATGATGTTGTAGAGCAGTGCTTCAAGTCCGTTTGCGGGAATACCCTCGGCATAGCCAAGGAATTCGCCGTCGCACTCCCAACCGTTTTCAAGAGCGGTATAGGGCGCATATGCCGAGATTTCACCGTCAATGATCTGAACGGTAAAGTAGCCGTCGCCTGCCTTGGTGAGCCAGGTCTCAATGTCGTTTGCAACGAGCTTCGTAAAGTTCTTGCCGAACACAACAACGGTCGTCGTCTCGTTATCGTATGCATCCTTGTAAAGAACGGTGTGACCGTTTACGAGAGCCGAAGCATCCTCGCTCATAGCGAACTCGAAGTCTGCCATAAAGTCACGGTCGCAGGTATCGCAAACGAAGTCGCCGTCGGCATCAACGTGTGCTCCGCGATCCTTGTCGGCAACCGTATGTCCGCAGGTAACTGCGAGCCAGTGCTCTGCTCTGTCGGTCGACCACTCCTCGGCATAGGTATGCTCGTGGTCATAGTTCCACGCGCATCCGTCGCAAACACCGTCGTTGTTCTCGTCGGCGTGAGCGGCAACGTCAATGCCGTCGATGCTACAGCCGCAGGTTGCAGCGTGCCAGTGGTTGGTGGCATCGTGCGTCCATTCGCCCTCTGCCTGGTAGGTGTGCGTGTGACCGTAGTCGTAAGCACAAACGTCGCACGCCTTATCGTTGTTGGCGTCAACGTGAGCCGCCTTGTCCTTCGTCATGCTTTCATGACCGCAGGCAGAAGCGTACCAGTGATTTGCCTCGTCCATCGACCAGGTATCACCGTAGGTGTGAGTATGACCGTAATCATATCCACAAACGTCACAAACTACGTCGTTATTAGCATCCACATGAGCCGCCTCATCGGCCTTCTCTCCGGTATGCTCGCAGTTTGCAGCGTGCCAGTGATTGGTGGCATCGTTCGTCCACTTGTCACTGTAGGTGTGCGTATGTCCGCAAGCCGTCAGAAGGGCAAGCAACATGGCACATAAAACCAAGATAGAAACTTTCTTCATAATAGCCTCCTATATATTTTTTTGGTTTTAAACATAAGTAAGAAAGGTCAGAGAATCACGGCAAATAATAACCGCAGGCAAAAAGCCATTGATCCTCCTCGGCCGCCTCGTAGGTAGGCGTGACGCTGGTTTCGGCAAAGCCGTTGCCATCCTTGAAAAGGCGCTGAGAGACTGCGTATTTCTGCAAAAATTCCTGTAGCTCCTGCGTAACGGGAGTCACACCGTCGGCGTTGCAGTAGTCCGCATATCCGTCCTGTCCGATCGCCGCCTGCGGACAACGTCTGCAATCGGCGGAGCATGCGGTACATGCAGGGGAGCAGGCACCGGAACAGTTGTTCTTCGTGCGGCAGGGACAGTTCATCACGCAAAAATACGGTCCCAGATCCGGCGACGGGGGGTCGACGACCAATGCATCGTAGCCCTCGATAAAAAGCTTATAATTCGACGTACCGTTATCGAGCGTGAGACTTTTGTTTCCCGCATATTCGACGGCGTTGAAAGGCGTATTGTTTAAAAAGATGATGCCCGACGTAATGCGAGCGTAGAGGATCGCCCCATAGGTATCGGTCTTTTCGTCGTAGCAATGATAATAGCCGGTTTCGGGATTCAGCTTGTATTTCGACGCATCGAAAACGGGCGTTCCGCTTATGATGGTCTCAGCCCCCACGAAGGTCTCGCCCGTGTGAGCGTGCGTGTCAAACCACGCCTGACGCTCTGCCTCACTTCGAAACGCAGGAAGCTGGGTAGGAACGATAATGGTTGGCTCGGTAAAGTCCATGGAGAATCCGCCGTCGTACTGCACGGCAAAGGACACCTTCACGGGATATTGACCGTTTTTCTCGGTGGCACGGATGGCAAAGGCGTACACGTTTCCGAGCATGCTCTCGTCCACGTGAACCTCATATCGAAAATTCGAGGTGAAGCCTGCGGAAGCCCCGCCGCCGTCGATCCGTTCACCGACACTGGGCTTCCACTGACTGGTACCGATAAAGACCTCAATCTCGGGATCGACCGCGTTTTCCACGGTGCTTGCCCACGACTCAATCGAATAGGTACCGCTCTTCTTCGGCTCGAACTGATAGTAATAGAACGAGGAATCACTGTTAAGCGTGGTCTCATACACGGCGGTCTTCGTCAGCTTGATGACGTTCTCATAAAGATCGGTTCCCTTTCCGCGCGTTGAGGTGATCTTGTAGATCTCGATCTCGATCTCCTTGCGGCGGTTGGTTGCCGTGTGAACGTTGGGATTATAGGTATAGTTATCGGGGAGTCCCGTGAGGGTAACGCTGTAGTCGCCGTCAAGTCCCTCAATACGGGCAACGCCGTCCCCGTCGAATGCGGCTTCATGAATGCTGTATCCGTCCGAAAAGCGAGCGGTCATACCGTCCGAAGAGCCGAACGGCTTGCCGTTATAGATCAATTTCACCGAAAAACCGTCAAAAACGGTCTCGTCGCCGCCGTTTTCCGAGGCACTTTCGGATTCCGGTGTCTGCTCGCTTTCGGATTCCGAAAGGCTTTCGCTCGACGATTCAAAGGGATCGGTATAGGTCACGCAACCGACGAGGAAAAGCAAGGTGAGCAGAAAAACGGTGTTAAGTATCAGCCTTTTCATGCTTTTTTCCTCCTTTCTTCGCTTGCGAGGCAAACAATCCGCGGATATCGGCAAGGCGCAGCTTTCGAACGATCACGTCCACGACGTACAAACAGGCGGCAAGCGCCATCAGCGGCACCGTCAATTCCACGGTAAAGGTAGCGCGCTTCGCGTTGTCCGTGTCAAATGTGGGAAGATCGTTTTCATAGACCTCTCCGCGGTTGCGAAGTGCCTTATACAAAACCGACGGGCTGAAGGCGGCAAAGCTGTCATATTCGGGCAGATACGAAAGAAAGAATACCGAATGTGACGAAAAGCTGTGTCCTGCGTAGGTATACGAGATATCAACGGTGTATTTGCCAATGTCGGCAGTCCGGAATCGATAGAAATAACGCGACGCATCGAAGGTCATTTCCACCGTTTCCGTTTCTCCATTCGGAAGGCTTAGCGTCAAAGCTGCGACCGCATCCGGATTGAGGGCTGCGGGAATCAGCGAGATCACGGCATCAACGTCGGTGTACTCTATGTCCAACGTATAAGGGTAGTCGATCTTTTCAACAGGTACATTCGACGTCACGATATTTTGAAGAAAACGTTTGCCCTCACCGCTTTGCAGAGATTCTGCCCACGCCCCCGACAGAGCGCCGGTGAAGGAAGAGACCCGACCGTTACCGTAATTCCAGTAAGCATAATACGGAACGGTAACCGTACCGCCGTTTGCTTTCTCATAATCGACCGTAAGCACCGTGGTTGCACTTGCCTTTGGCTTCGCATATATGTAACCGAAAATATTCGGCATTGCCTCGATACCGCGCAGAACGGCATCCGTCTTGCGCACGACGGCAACTTCCGTTTCTCGCTCGATCACGGAGTCCGTGATCTCGTCGGCGATCTCGGAAAGCATCAGATCGTCCAGCTGCTCCTCGTTCTCGACAAAGTAGTAGAAGCCGCCGCCGACCTCTGCGATCTCGGTCAGGGTCGGAACACCGTCGAGACTGCCTACGTTAATGACCGAAACGCCGATATTGTTGGCGACCATCGAGTATGTCACGGCAAGCGGTTGATCCGGCTCGGAGGTATACGAAACACCGTCGCTGATCAGGATCGCCTGCTTTTCACTGAATTCCATGGCGTTCATCAGCTGCATCGCCTTGTTCAGTCCCGTTCCGATAAAGGTACCCTGCCTCAGCGGAAGAGCATCGATAATGGCGGCAATGCTTTCGCGGTTCGTTGCTTTGACCGGCTGCTGCGAAACGATGACCTCGCCCGCAAAGGACACGACCGAAACGTAATCGTCCTCATTCAGAAGCATGAGGATCTGCTTTGCCGCAGATTTCGCCATCTGAAAATGCCAGTCGTACTCCATGCTACGCGAAATGTCGATCACGATGCTATAGAGCTTCGGATCGGCATCGCTATTGCCGAAGCGCACGGGAAGCATATCCTCAAGCGACTTCAGCACGTCATCGGTCTTATTCTGGATCTGCGTGTCACCGACGGTAATGAGACTCTTACCGAACAGAGAAACGACCTTATCGAGACTCTCCATAAAGGAAACGTAGTTTTTCAGCGTGCGCACGTCGGTATTGGAGAGAATGATCTCGTCATAAAGCGAAAGATCCTCTACCGTGTACGGTACGTTCGGCGTATTCACGTAAGCATCGATCTCAGCAACGGCAGCGTACAGCATCTCTGCCGTCGTCACGTCCTCGGGGAGCGAGGTGATCAGAAGCACCTTGAGCTTTCCCGACACCGACTGATGGAAGAGGTAACGGTTATTATGCGCCGATTTGTCCTCGCGCGCTTCTATCCGCACCTCATAATCGTACTTTCCTTCGGTCGCCGTATCCAACGTGAAGTTCACGACATGAAAGCCCCTCGTCAGCGAAACTGCTTCCTCGGCAAATTTCACGCCGTCCTTGTAGAGCGTCAAAATCGCCTTGGTGTCGGTCGACGAACGGATCAACACGTCGGCGGTGGTTTCGTGAGAAAGATAGGTAGACTGCGTGTATTCCACACCTGCGATCTGCACCTCTGCCGTATCGGCGGCAATATTATCGTCAAGATACACAGCATCGATCGCAATATCCTGCAAATACAGATTCTCCACTGCGCGCACAAAGGCATCGTTGCCCTCGCCTGCCGTTTCCTTGCCGTCAGTGATAAGAACGATCCGCTTGAGCGTGTTCGCACTGAACAAGCTTGCCGTATAGTTGAGAGCGGAGGCAATATCCGTAGCACTCGTGTCCACGGTTGCCGTTTTCACGCTCGGAAGCCTTCCCTCACCGTCGCGGGGAAGATACGCCGCGTCCTTGCCGAAGACGACCACGTGAAGCTCGGAATTTTTGGGAAGCCGCTTTTCGAGCGCGGCGATATGCGCGTCAACGGTATCCAGACTCTGCGTTGCCGAATAGGAAACGTCGGCAACGACGTACACCTCCGTCTTGGTGATCGCATCGGTATAGGTCATCCCCGCAACGCCGAGCGTCACGGCGGCGATCATCACGATATGCAGAACGAGGGACACGACTGCCCCCGTACTGCGGTTATCCTTGCGGAATACGAAAAAATACGGAACAAGCGTGAGCAGAAGGAGCGGCAGACAGATCCACAGATACTGCGGATTATCGAAGCTGATATTTTTCATAGCAATACACCACCCAATCTGCGGCAAACAGCACCGCAAGTGCCATAAACAAAATCACAAGTCTGTCGAAACGGCCGTCAAAGCCGCCGTCGCCCGCGTTGCCGACCACCGAAAGCTCGTCCGCCGTCGCCTCGGGAAGACGCTCCTCCTCCGCAAGCGAAGCAAAAACGTGAAATTCACGCGGCGAATCGGCAACCGTCAAAATGACGGTATAGGCTCCCGCCTCGGTCAACTGCATCTCCGCCGTGGCATATCCCGTATCGAGATAATACAGGTTTCCGTTCGGGCTTTCCACGCGGATGCTTTCGCAATTGGCGATCACGTTGACCGAAAGCGTTTCTCCCACCGTATAAGCGGTCTTATCCAACACCGTCGGGAAGGAAAAATCCACAACGTTCCGCATCAGAATCAGAAAGTCAAGGAGCAACGGGAAATTCGAATCGTGCAGGCTGAAAGCAAACACGACCTCGCGGTTTCCGTGGGTATTCACCCCCGTGAAAACGATGGGATTGCCGCGGTAAGACAGAAGCGTCGAAAAGTTCTCGTAAAGTCCACATTTCACGTACTTGGAAATATAGATCTCATCCCCCGTCATGCCCTTCGTCAATCTATCCACGATCGATGCCGAGGAATCCGACAGTGTCAACCTCTCCGCCGTGTCCAGAACGACCTCTCCCTGCACGCTGAAGCCCGTGTTTTCGAGGCTCCTTGTGGGGTTCAAAAACCAGATCGCACCGTCCTTCGGCAAAACGTCGGGCACAAAGGAGTCGAATATGTAAAGACCGTAACCGCCCTCGTCCTTATAGTCGGCAGGTGCGATCACACGAAGCTTTGCGGCACTCACCGAAGAAAGCACCGAGGAAAGGAAAAAGGGGGTGTCGCTGACGATCAGCGTTTCATAGGAGTTTTCGCTCTTCGGATTGTACACCGTCACGCGGTTATCGAGCGGCAGTGCATCCGTCTCTGCAATATAAAGGGTAAAATCGTCAAAATCCTGGGTGGAGCACTCAAGCGTGAACGGAGTGCGTACCCCCGAAGCCAGAGCGAGCGTTGCCGTTTCGGTCGGCATTTCGCTACCGTTAAGGCAAAGCTTCAACGTAACCGTTGTGTTTCTGTCATAGGAGATCGCATTGCCGTTTACGGTCAGAATTCCATCCCGAAGCTCATAGGTAATGTCGGCGATGGCGGTATTCGATTCGCCGCGCGACAGATCGTGGATCTCCACATTATCATGCTTCTCATAGGACTTGTCCGTATAGAGGTACACATTACAGGCACTGTTCGCGTGGAAATATCCTTGTGCAATGCCGATCGCCTCGGTGAAATCAGCAACACCGTTCACCGCCGAAAGCTCGGAAAGCAAAAGGAGTGCCTGCTCCCTGTCCGTCATACGCTCAAAAACAACATTCGTTGTATCACCGACCGTAACAAGCGTGTACACGCTTCCGTCCACCGTTTCGGCGATCTTGTCGGCAATCTCCGCCTTTGCACGTGCAAAACGAGTCTCTCCCTCGCTCTCCATCAGCATACTGCCCGATGTGTCGAGAATAAAGCAATGCTCCTCCGCCGCGTTTTCGAGAATCAACACGGGGTGTGCCACCGTCAGCGAAATAACGGCAACGGCAAGAAGCTGCAGGACGAGCCCGATAATACCCGTAAGACGACTGAGCGGATTCCGCTTTCTGAGAAAACGCTCGGAAAGCGTCCATAGGTAGGTGGAAGCAACGGTCTGCTCGGTATACTTTCGCTTTAAGATGTAGACGAGGATCAAAATCGGAATGCCGAGAAGACCGAGAAGACCAAGCGGATACAGAAAGATCACTTCATCACCCCCATATCTACAAGCCTCGTAAAGAACAGCTCGGCGACCGCATCTTCGGCGGGCGCAAGCAGATAGGATGCGCCGCGCGCATGACAATAGTCGCGGATGCGCGAGGTCACGTATGCAAGCGCGCGTCTGTACGCCGCCGCAATATCGCGATCGATATTCTTTTTATAGCTTCTCTCCGCATTTTCCGCATCGAACAGATGCGATTTCCCGCGGATCTGCGGATTCATTTCTTCCTTCGAGAGTATCTGCACGCACAATACGTCGCGTTTCTTGCTCGCAAGATGGTCGATGGCAGCCTCGTAATCACTGTCGGTCAAAAAATCCGAGATGATGACCGACATGCCGTCACCGTAGCCGACAGAAGACGGCAGGATCGCATCGCTGATACGGCTTTCTCCGTCGAAAACGATATCGTTCAGCCTGCCGATGGAAGCGTAATAGGCATCCTTGCCGACGATAGGCGGCACGACCTCACTGACGGTGTTGTCGCGCAGCGTATAGATCGAGACCTTTTCCATCTCCGCGACCGAAAGGTAAGCAAGGCACGCGGCGATCTTGACCGCCTGCTCTGCCTTTCCGGCTCCGCCGTAGTCCATCGAACGGCTTGCATCAATGTAGATCCGCGTATGCATCTGGCGCTCGTCGAGATACAGCTTCAGGTACAGCTTGTCAAAGCGCGCATACGCATTCCAGTCGATCCTCGCAACGTCGTCACCCGGCTCGTAGTCACGGTAGTCGGCAAACTCCGAAGAAGAGCCGAAGCTCTTGCTCTTGCGGTTGCCGCCGAACATACCCGCAACGTTACTGTGCAGAACGGTTTGCAGTGTCTCAACCTGTTGCAAAAACTCTTCGTTAATTGCAAATTTTTTCATGTTTCGCTCATTGCTTTCTCTGCTTTATTTTGCCGTTTTCTTGTTTTCCTTCACGATCATGGAAATCACATCGTCAACCGTCAGATGCTCGTTGACGGCAGTGTAATTCAGCTTGATCCTGTGACGGAGCACGGGAAGCGCCAATGCATCGATATCGGCGTAGGAAACGTTATAATTGCCGTTCATCAGAGCGCGCACCTTGGCAGCGGTGATGAGTGCCTGTGCGGCACGCGGCGATGCACCGTACTTCACGTACTTCCTTGCGGCATCGGCAGCACTCGGAAGCTCGGGGTGCGTGAGGGTGACGAGATTTGCCGTGTACTGCATGATCGCATCGATGACGGGAACCTCGCTTGCCAGTCTGCGCATGGAAAGAATATCGTCACCCGTGAGGGCAACGCCCGCGGTCTCATCCATCGTCACCTGTGTCATGGCAACGATGCGGACAAGCTCCTCCTGTGTCGGGAAGCCGACGTTCAGCTTAAAGGTAAAACGGTCCATCTGTGCCTCGGGAAGCGGATAGGTGCCGTCCTGTTCCACAGGGTTTTCGGTCGCAAGCACGAAAAACGGCTCGGGAAGCGGATAGGTTTCGTTGCCGACCGTGACCTTGTGCTCCTGCATGACCTCAAGCATTGCCGACTGCGTTTTCGGCGTGGCACGGTTGATCTCGTCTGCCAGAACGAGGCTTGCAAAGATCGGACCCTTGCGGAACACGCTCTTCATATTACCTGCCGCATCCTTTTCGATCACGTTGCTTCCCGTCACGTCGCTCGGCATAAGATCGGGCGTGAACTGAATACGTGAAAAGGGCAGATCACACGCACGCGCCAACGAACGGACGAGGCGTGTCTTGCCGACGCCGGGTACTCCCTCAAGCAGAACGTTTCCGCCCGCAATGATGGCGATCAGGACGTTTTCGACGATATCCCCCTGCCCGACGAAGTCCTTCGAAAGCTCGGACCTGACCTTATCGACGAGCGTTTTAAAATTCTGAATGCTTGCCTTTTTTTCCATGTTTTCCATAACGTATGTAACCTTCCTCGTTTTCTCTTTTCTGCTTGCATGCTGCTTACTTGCCGTTACCCTTGCCATCCTCGGGCTCTTGCCCGCTGAACAGCAACGAGAAGTAACGGTTGATATAGGCTTCCTCCTCGGGCGAAAGCCGTCCGTCAGAGACCATTTCCAAAACCCTTGCGTAATATCCGTTCAGGATCTCGCCGTACGCCACGTACTCCCCCCTGTCGGGATCGTACACGAGGTCGTTGCTTCCGTAGAGCGTTTCGCCCGTACCGAGACCGCCGTCGCCGAGCAGCTCGTCGTCATCCTCGTCCTCGGGCGGTGCAAAGCTCTCATCGCCGCTTCCGATGATCGTGTCGCCCTCCTCGGTCTCGACCTCGAGATCGGCTTCGGTGATCGAAAAAATCTCCATAAGCTCGCGTACCACGGTCGCACCCGTCAAGCTGTTGTCACGCTCGGTCAGCATCGCCTCACCGACCGGACCGGCATGCTCGGAAAACGCCGCCGTCAAGCCCGCGGTGATGCTACTCATCGATGCGTTTTCCATACTGTCAACGATCATTGCAAGCGCATCGGACAGTGCCTTGAAGGAACGGTAAAGCTCGTCGGCATCACTGCCGCCCGACTGCCGCAATGCCGCAGAAAGCTCGTCGTTCACATCGGCAACGGCGTCGATGATCTCCTCGCGCTCCTTCGCCTTCAATGCGTTCAGAAGCGCAGTAAGCTGCTTTTTCGTTGCTGTGCCGCTCTGAGACGCGATCGCCTCGGAAAGCGAACGAATGGCAGCATCGGTGCTGTGACCGAGCACGGCAGCGATATCCTCGCTGACGTTCACGCCGTCAACGATCGCATCCACGGCAAAGATCGCTTCGATCGCCGCCGCACGCATTACGCTCTCCTTATCGGTCTCGACGACGACGGTACGCAGCTTGACAAGCTCTGCAACGATATCCGTCCTTGCCGACGCGGTCATGAGCGAATTTTCAACCATCGCAATAAGCGAATTCAAGCGCGAAATGCGCCAGCTCTTTTCGTATTCGTCGATCGGGATCTCCTCGATCGGCGGCGGTGCCTCCTTTGCGGGCAGAATCAATGCAAAGGTCGTCAGGGCAGTAACGCAAAGGAGGAGCAGAACGGCGACCAAAAGACCGCGCGTTTTCGCCTTCCCCGTACGCACGGCGACAAGACGGCGTTCGGTATCCTCGCGTTGCAAAAGAACGATCTCGCTGTCATCGCCACGAAAGGCGATCATCGTCTGCACGCGCTCACGGTCAAGAACC
>JAZLAP010000231.1:0-2784 GCA_045613265.1 Eubacteriales bacterium
ACGTGCATACGGCGAATTCCGCCCGGGTGCGATTGAAGAGTACCAAGAGGTTAAGGAGCGGTATGATGCATTGAATACGCAGGTTGCGGGTCTGAATTCGGCTTGCGACGAGCTCCGCGGTGTGATTGCTAAGATTGAAGAGCAGATGCGGTTGGATTTTGTGCGCGCATTTGAAGCTATCAACCAAAATTTTGCAACGGTATTTGCCGAGCTGTTCGGAGGCGGACAGGCAGAGCTTTCGCTTACCGATACCGAGGACGTGCTTACGAGTGGTATCGAGATCAAGGCGGCACCTCCCGGAAAGATCATCAAGAGTCTTGCGCTTCTTTCGGGTGGCGAGCAGACCTTTGTAGCTATCGCACTTCT
This sequence comes from Eubacteriales bacterium, assembly GCA_045613265.1. Lineage (GTDB taxonomy): Bacteria > Bacillota > Clostridia > Oscillospirales > CAG-272 > UBA1740. The sequence continues at coordinate 367 of JAZLAP010000231.1, forward strand.
GTTTGCAATCATTAAGGTGAACCCCACGCCATTCTGTATTTTTGACGAGATCGAGGCGGCGCTCGACGAGGTTAACGTCTACCGCTTTGCCGAGTACGTAAAGAAGCTTTGTACCGAAAGCCAATTTATTTTGATCACCCACCGCCGCGGTACGATGGAGGTAGGTAACCGTCTTTACGGTATCACGATGCCCGAACGCGGTATTTCGCGCGCTGTGCTTCTTGATGTATCCGAAATTGAAAGAAAGAAAAAGGAAGCTGAAGGATGGGATTCTTCGAAAAATTAAAAGCCGGTCTGAAAAAGACCAAAAATGCTCTGTTGGGGCAGATCGACAATTTGCTTCGCTCTTTTGTCAAAATCGACGAGGATCTGTTTGATGAGCTTGAAGAGCTGCTGATTGCCGCTGATGTCGGTGTAGCGACCACGACGGAGATTCTCGATGAGCTTCGCGAGCGAGTCAAGGATGGCCGTCTTACAAAGCCCGAGGAAGTGCGCGGTCAGCTCGTCGAGATCCTCCGTGATCTCGTGGGAACGGGTGAGCCGCTTCATATTGAAACCGCGCCTTCCGTGATTTTGGTAATCGGCGTTAACGGTGTTGGAAAAACGACGTCGATCGGGAAAATTGCAGCGACACTTCGCGAGGATGGAAAAAAGGTCATCGTTGCCGCCGCCGATACGTTTCGCGCAGCCGCAGCAGAGCAACTTGCCGTATGGTGCGATCGTGCCGGCGTACAGCTCGTTCGCCAGGACACGGGTGCCGATCCTGCATCTGTGGTGTACGATGCCATTCAGGCGGCAAAAAGCCGTCATGCCGATGTTTTGCTCGTAGATACGGCGGGCAGATTGCACAACAAAAAGAATTTGATGGACGAGCTTGCCAAGATCAACCGTGTTATTATGCGCGAGCTTCCCGATAGCGATCGTGAAACGTTGCTCGTATTGGATGCAACGACAGGACAGAACGCAATCATGCAGGCAAAGGAATTTCGCGAGGCGGCGGCGATCACCGGTCTTGTTCTTACGAAGCTTGACGGAACGGCAAAGGGCGGTTCTATCCTTTCCATTCGTCGTGAGCTTGGTATTCCGTTAAAATTTATCGGCGTTGGTGAGAAGATCGATGATATGCGTCCGTTTGATCCGGACGAGTTTATATCGGCATTGTTTGAAAGAGGAAACGAATGAAAATTCTGCTGGCAACCCACAATAAAAATAAAATCCGCGAAATGTCAGCTTTGCTTTCCGAAGCGTTTGCGGATAGAGAAGATATCACCGTTCTTTCCATGACCGATGTTGGGCTTTTGAATGAAGCGGAAGAGACGGGAAGCACGTTTCTCGAAAATGCGGTGATCAAGGCAAGAGACGGTGCGAAAAGCGGATATATCGCAGTTGCGGACGACTCCGGTTTGTCGGTCGATGCGCTTGACGGGGCGCCCGGAATCTATTCCGCGCGCTATGCGGGAAGCGAAGATAAGAGCGACGAAAAGAACAACGCACTTTTACTTCACAATTTGGAGAATGTACCCGACGAAAAACGCACTGCGCGCTTTACGACGGCGATCGCTTGCGTTTTTCCGGACGGCAGGCTGATTACTGCGAGTGATAGCTGCGAAGGGTATATTCTTCGTGGACCTTCGGGGAAGGGCGGCTTCGGATACGATCCCTTGTTCTATTTTCCGCCGTTGAAGCGGAGCTTTGCCGAGCTTACCGAGGATGAAAAGAACCGTGTCAGTCATCGAGGGAAGGCATTCCGCCGTTTTGCACGGGAATTTGTAGAGGTATGGGAGAAATATTATGCTGACAAGTAAACAACGCGCTTATTTGCGCTCGCTTTCCAATAACATGTCCCCTATTTTCCAAGTGGGAAAGGGCGGAATTTCCGAGGAAATGTGTTTGCAAATCGGGAACGCATTGACTGCGAGGGAATTGATGAAGGCATCTGTTCTTGCAAATTCCGATTATACGGCGAGAGAAGCAGCTGACACGATCGCGGAATATCTTGGTGCTGATGTGGTTTCTGTTTCCGGTAACCGTTTCGTCTTGTATCGGGAGTCCGAGGATAAAAAGACGATCATTCTTCCGTAAGTACGGGAAAATGAAAAATATCGGTATATTTGGCGGTAGCTTTTCGCCACCGCATTCTGGTCACGTTCATGCGCTTCGCACTTTTCTTTTGCAAGAAAGCCCTGACCTCATTTATGTCGTGCCAAGCTATCAATCGCCACAAAAAGCGATGATTTTGGATGTTACACCTGAGCAGAGGCTTGAAATGTGCCGTCTGGCGTTTTCTTTCGATCCGCGAATACGGGTATCCGATATTGAAATCCGGCGTGGTGGAAAAAGCTATACCGTGGACACGCTTTCTGCTTTTTACCGTGACGATGTCAAGCTTTCGCTTCTTTGTGGAACAGACATGATGCT
>JAZLAP010000232.1:0-3098 GCA_045613265.1 Eubacteriales bacterium
ACCCCTCAGTCAGCTTCGCTGACAGCTCCCCTTACACAGGGGAGCCTACCGCTGCGGCGGGATTGCTCAACGGCAAAAGCCTCTACTGAACCACCTGCTTAGCAGGTGGTTTTCACCTAACCAAAAAGAAAGGAATGTAAACTTTTGTTTACATTCCTTGCAATTTGATTCAGAACATAAGATCGCAGGCAAGCTCGGAAAGCTCTGTCGGATTTTCGGGCATAAGGCCATCCACAAGACGGGCAAGATTATAAAGAAGCTTTGCATAGGCTTTAAGCTTTTCCCTGTCGCTCCCGAACGTCTCGAACAGGCGCTCGGCGATCCTGTGCTTTTCGTTGATCTCAAGAATGATCGACGCCTTCGGCGTACCCTCGCCGCCCGGCATTTTTGACAAAACCTTTTCCATCTCGACCGACACGCCGCCCTCAGTCGTAAGCGCAACGGGATGGCTTTTCAGAGTGTTCGTGAAGCGGACGGCGGAAACTCCCTCGCCGATTGCCTCCTTCATTGCCGAAAGAAGCTCCTTTGCTGCCTCATTCTTTTCCTTCAGTGCCGCCTTTTCCTCGTCGGTCGCAAGATCCAGCGTTTCATCGGCAACGTTCATGAAGGGCTTTTCGTCGTAATTGACGAGCATTTTGAGCGCGAACTCGTCCACGTCGTCGGTGAGGTACAGCACCTCGTAGCCCTTATCGACGACCGCCTCCGCCTTGGGAAGATGCGAAATCTTTTCAACCGTCTCGCCGCAGGCGTAGTAGATCGCCTTTTGATCATCCTTCATACGTGCGCGATACTCGGCAAGTGTCACAGGCTTCTCTTCGTTTGACGAAACGAACAGAACGAGATCCTTCAAAACGTCCTTGTGTGCGCCGTAGTCGGCGTAAAGTCCGTATTTCAGCTGCATACCGAACGCCTTGAAAAATTCCTCGTAGGTTTCGCGCTCGGATTCGAGCATCGTTTTCAGCTCGCGTGCGATCTTCTTTTCGACCGTCTTGGCAATCAAACGAAGCTGATAGTCGTGCTGAAGCATTTCGCGGGAAATATTGAGCGAAAGATCGGCGCTGTCAACGAGTCCCTTGACAAAGGCAAAGTAGTCGGGCAGAAGCTCTGCGCATTTTTCAGTGATCATAACGCCCGACGAATAGAGGCAAAGCCCCTTTTCGTATTCCTTCGTATAGAAGTTGTAGGGCGCGTGCTTCGGAATAAACAGGAGCGAATCAAAGGTTGCCGTGCCCTCGGATTTCGAGTGGATCACGCGCGCGGGTGCTTCAAAATCGAAGAATTTATCGCGGTAGAAGCCCTCGTATTCCTCGGGTGTGACCTCCTTCGCCGCCTTTTTCCAAAGCGGTACCATGCTGTTCAGCGTTTCGGTAACCGTTTCGGATTCGTATTCGCCCTCGGCACCCTCCTTCGGCTTCTGACGGGTGACGTCGGTCTTGATCGGGTAACGGATATAGTCGGAATATTTCTTGACAAGCGAGCGGATGCGGTAGCTTTCCAGATACTCGGAATATTTTTCATCCTCGGTATCCGCCTTCAGATACAGCGTGATCTCACTGCCGTGTCCCGCAAATTCGCAGGGGGTAACGGTGTAGCCGTCAACACCCGACGACTCCCACATATAAGCCTCGCTTTGTCCGAAGGCGCGTGTCTTGACGGTGATGCGCTCGGCAACCATGAACGCCGAGTAGAAGCCGACACCGAACTGTCCGATCACGTCAACGTCATCGGATTTTCCGTTTTCCTTCTTGAAGTCGAAGGAGCCGCTCTTGGCGATCGTGCCGAGGTTGCTCTCCAGCTCCTCCTCGGTCATGCCGCAGCCGTTGTCGGTGACCGTCAGCGTGCGTTTCTCCTTATCTGCCGTCAGCGTGATCGCGTAATCCTCGCGCGAAAGCCCGACCGCACCGTCCGACAGACTGCGAAAATAGAGCTTATCGATCGCATCGCTGGCATTCGAGATCAACTCGCGCAAAAAGATCTCCTTGTGCGTATAGATGGAATTGATCATCATATCGAGCAGCTTTTGCGACTCGGTTTTGAACTGTTTGTTTTTCAACGTAATTCCCCTTGCTTCCTTGGATTAGCACTCTCATCTTTCGAGTGCTAAGAGTATTATAACACGCTTTTTGCATATGTCAAGGGGCTTTTTGAAAAAACGGAGAAAACTTTACGGTTTTTTTCAAAAATGGCGAGTTTTTTTCGGCTTTTGGCTTGATTTTTTGCGTATGTATGATAGAATAAAAGAAAAAATGCAGGAGAATCGCTATGAATTTTCGTCAGGTACACCTTGATTTCCATACGAGCGGACTGATTCCGGGTATCGGCTCCGCCTTCTCAAAGGAGCAGTTCCAGAGCCAGCTCCGTATAGGACACGTCAACTCCATCACCGTCTTTTCCAAGTGTCATCACGGCTATGCGTATCATCCCTCGAAGGCAAACGAAATGCATCCGGGGCTCAACTTTGACCTTCTCGGTGCACAGATCGAGGCGGCGCATGAGATCGGTGTCAAGACGCCGGTATATCTTTCCGCAGGTCTTGACGAAAAGATGACGCGCAAAAAAACCGAGTGGCTGCTCCGCCCCCAACCGAACGATGCCTTGAGCGTCTCGTGGGACAAGCCCGGCTGGCACGTACTTTGTCTGAACACGGGCTATCTCGACTACCTTCTCGCACAGATCGAAGAGGTTGTTGAAAATTACGATGCCGACGGTATCTTCCTTGACATCGTTGCCGTCCGCCGTTGCTATTGCCAGACCTGTGTTGCCGACATGCGCAAGGAGGGGCTTGACCCCTATAACGAAAGCGACAACCTCGCGTTTGCCGAGCGCGTCTATGCCAACTATACCCGCCGTGTTCGCGAAAGCATTGATAAATACAAGCCCGGACTTCCCGTGTTCCACAACGGAGGTCACATTCTGCGCGGCAGACGTGACCTTGCGCGCATGGACTCGCATCTCGAGCTGGAATCGCTCCCGACCGGCGGCTGGGGCTACGACCATTTCCCGATCTCGGCATCCTATGTTCGTCTGCTCGGCATGGATTACCTCGGCATGACGGGCAAATTCCACGGTACCTGGGGCGAATTCGGCGGCTTCAAGCA
>JAZLAP010000233.1:0-1543 GCA_045613265.1 Eubacteriales bacterium
CTCTTCGCGCAATACATAGTCGGCGGCGCGTCCGATCAGAACGCAGCTCCCTTTTTCGGCAAGACCGCGGATCACGTCGGATTGCAAAACGAAAAGACGGTCGTTAAGCGGCATCTGATAGCCAAAATGCCCCATCGTGCCAAAGCTGTTAGAGCCGATCGCCAGGGTATATAAAAGACTGTTCGTCGCCTTCTCATCTGCCTTTTCCACGACCGAAGTGTCAAGACCGCTATCCTTCGCGGAAAGCGTGATCAGCTCGCGGTCGTAAACGGGAATACCGAGCAAAGCGGCAACCCTCTCGCCGATCTCGCGACCTCCGCTACCGTACTGTCTTGCAATGGTGATGATGATTTTTTCGGACATGATCATTCTCCTTTCGTGGCATAGCCAAACGCGACACTCCCGCATTGCGTTTTGACTACTCTATTTACAGTATAACACAACTTTTGGGAATTGTAAATATATTTTTGTCAAATTTATATAAATATGTTGATTTATTTTTTACTTTGTGGTACAATAGTCACAGAAAAAACACCCGACGGAGGGATTTTCATATGAAATGTATCGACGGCGCACTGACCGCCAAAATTGACGATTACGCATCAAAAAAGCAAAAGCTCTCGCACCGCGTCCTGATGGGAAATGCGGGACGCTTTATTGCCGATACCGTCGCAAAGGGCGCAAAGGCAGGCGCACGATTTCTCTTCTTCTGCGGTAGCGGCAACAACGGCGGAGACGGATATGCCGCCGCCGTCACGCTTGCCGAGCGCGGATACAAGGCGTACGCCATCGACGTTACCGACGGCGGGCAGAAAAGCGATGCGGGACGCTACTATCTCGCACTGTATAAAAAGAAGGTCGGCATCCCGATCTCCTTCTTTGACATCGACGAGGAAACGCTCGCTGAATACGCCGAAGGCTCGCACGCCGTCATTGAAGCCATCTACGGCGCAGGCTTTTCGCCCGAAAAATCACTCCCCGATGCCGTCAGTAGCGTACTCCGCCTATTGAACCGACTCCGCGAGCCGAGAAAGTACGCCGTCGATGTCCCCGCAGGTGTCTGCAGCAGAAGCGGAGCGGCAGTCGCCGATGCCTTCCGCGCCGACCTCACGCTCGCTCTCTCCTTCCCGAAGCGCGGTATCTACCTGTACCCCGGCTGTCTCTATACAGGCAGAGTGCTCGTGTCACCGATCGGCATTGACCTTTCCCGTGCCGCCGAGGATTTCAAACTCACCGACGAAGCACTCGACGATGCCTGTATCCGTCGCCTTTTGCCGAAACGCCGTCCCGATATGCATAAGGGCGACGGCGGCAACGCCGTCATGCTGACAGGCTCGCGCCGTTACCCCGGTGCCGCGATGCTTGCCGCAGAAGCCGCACTCCGCGCAGGCGCAGGCTACGTGCATCTCTTGTCCGACGAAAGCGTCACGCAGGCAGCAGTCGCACGTACCCCCTCACTGCTCGTCACCGCGATCGAGAGCGATAAGGAACTGCTCCCAATCGCCAAAACCGCCACGGCGTTGCTCGTCGGATGCGGTACGGG
>JAZLAP010000234.1:0-1794 GCA_045613265.1 Eubacteriales bacterium
CGATCCGTTTGATGCCGCCCGGAGCCGTGACGATTGCCACAGCTCCTTTGGCGGGGGCTTTTTTTGCGTAGGAAAATCCGCTTTCGTAAAAGCCGTCCTCACAAAAAAAGATATCGTTTTTTTCAAGCTTACGAAAATCGGACTGAGGTTTTCCGATTTCCGTATCAAGGGGTTTTTCCGAAGAGAGGATCTCCTCGGATCTGATGATGTAAGAAAGATGCATAAATCCTCCGAAAAGATAATGAATTTACTTTTCACGTCCGGGATTTAAACATGTTTGCTTTGATTAGTCGGTGAAGTTTGTATGTCGGATATCAACGGTGATGACGGTTCCCTTGGGAGCAACGGTGCCCGGCTCGAGCGACTGGTACAGAACGACTGCACCGGATCCGTTCAAAGCGCCCTCCAGATGGATATTGAAGCCGGCATTTGCCAATGCTTTGTTGGCTTGTGCGGCGGTCATACCGATGATATTGGGAACAACGGCGGTTTTTTCTTCCGCAGTTTCACTCGTATAAAGGATGACGATTCCGTTATCCTTGGAAAGCGTGCTTTTTGAAGGAGGAACCTGGTCAATGACACTGCTTCCGGAGCCTACGATCTCATAGGTAATTCCTGCTTCGCTGAGTCGCATGATTGCTTCGTCCAAAGACATACCGCGGTAGTTGGGGAGGTTGATCTCAAGCTTTGCGAGCTCTTCGTCGGTGTATTCGGGTTCAATGCCGAGATAGGGAAGTACGTCGGCGAGAATCTTGGATACGTAAGGTGCAGCGGCGGTACTACCGTAACGGGAGCCCTTGGTGGGTTCGTCTACGATGACGATGCAGATGACCTCGGGATCGTCTGCGGGAGCGTAAGCAACGGTAGAGGCGGTTCGCTTGTCACCGGCGGTACCCTTTTCGGTCGTACCTGTTTTTGCGGCAACGGAATAGCCCTGAACGTAAGCGTTCTTTGCACCGCCGTCTCCGGATACACCGTCGGCGAGAATCTTGGAAATGGTGCTTGCGGTTTCCTCGCTGATGACCTGTCGAACGGCGGTCGTGCCGAAGGAGGCGACGACATTGCCGTCGTCGTCAACGATTTCCTTAACGATGTGGGGGACGACCATGGTGCCGCCGTTTGCAACTGCGGCAACTGCGGCGATCTGCTGAACGGCAGTAACATTGTAACGCTGACCGAAGGAGTAAACGGCAAGGTCGACGCCGGACATATTTTCGGGAGTTTTGTAGATAGAGCTTGCTTCGCCGGGCAAATCGATGCCCGTTTTGCTGTTGAGGCCGAATGCCTTGAAATATTCACCGTAGGTGGAGATACCGATGCGTTCCGCAAGCTGCATCATCGCAGGGTTGCAGGACTGCTGCAGAGCGCCTGCGAAATCCAGAACACCGTGTCCTGCTCGCTGGTGGCATTGGATAGGCTTATGCCAACCGCTGACGAGATATCCACCCGTGCACTCGAACGTGTCGGAAAGAGAAGCCAGACCTTCCTCCAAGGAAATGGAGGTGGTGAAAATCTTGGACGTGGAGCCGGGCTCGTAGGTGTCGGTCAGACACTTGTTGGTCCAATTTCGGAACAAAAGCTCCGATTTGAAGGACAGATACTTTGTGGAATCCTCGCCGTAAAGCTTTGCGTAGTCCTCGAGGAACTCATCGTAATAATCGGGCAGAACGCGGGGATTGTTGAGATTGAAATAGGGATAGGTTGCCATGGCGTAGATCTCACCGGTCTTGACGTTCATGACGATACCGCAGGCGCGGGATTCGCACTCGGAGTTCAACGCCGCTTCCTCCAGAT
>JAZLAP010000235.1:0-10721 GCA_045613265.1 Eubacteriales bacterium
GGACACCGACGGCAAAATCATCAAAGCCGACCTTACGGCACTGCTTGAGGATAGCGGCATGACCGAGGCGATGGGCGGCTCCATGTCCTCGTCGCAGAATCCCTTCATGTCGGGCTTTGCACAGATCGGCGTCGTCGAGGAAATGCTCCCCGGCGAGAACGGGGAGCTCGTAGGCGAGCTCTTGAAGGAGCAGTACGACCTTATACACGGCACTTGGCCAACCGCAATGAACGAGATCGTTCTGATTGTGGACGGCAATAACGAGATCTCGGATCTATCGCTCTACGCGCTCGGACTCAAATCCTCAAAAGAATTTAAGGACGCGATCACGGCATACTTCCGCGGCGAGGAGATCAAAGCCGAGGGTGGCGAGTCCTGGAGCTATGACGAGATCCTTTCGCACACCTTTAAGCTCGTTCTGAACGACGACCGCTATATCAAGGTCGGTAACACCTACCTTGACCGTACGGAGACCGACGAAGGCATTGCGTTTGCGTACGATGCGGGACTTGAGATCCGTATTTCGGGCATTATCCGCAAAAATCCCGATGCCGTATCGGGTATGCTGACAGGCTCGATCGGATACACGGCGGCACTCACCGATTATCTAATCACGAAAACTGCCGAAAGCGGGATCGTCAAGGATCAGCTGGCAGATTCCACGATCGACGTCCTGACCGGGCTTCCCTTTAAAACCGAAGAAAACACTCCCTCTTACGAAGAAAAGCTTGCGCTAGTGGAAAATTACGTTGCCGGTCTCTCGGTCGCCGAAAAAGCGGCACTTTACCGCCGCATTGCCACGACGCCCACCGATGCTGAGGTGGATAGCTTTATCGATGCACAGACTGCGGGCAAATCCCGTGCCGAGCTGCTTGCGGAATATAAGGACATGATCGATATGTATGCGAGCAACGTCGGACTTTCGCCCGAAGAAGCTTACGAATACTTCCTTTCATCGGACGATGCGACCTTCCGTTCCCTGCTCCGCGCTCCGGTTGCCGCCATGATGGCACAAGAGATCGAGGCGGCACTCAGCAAAATGCAGGACGTGCAGCTTGCGGGCGCACTTCAGATGTCCATGGCGAACGAAAGCACGGGCAACAACTACAAGATCCGCATCTACGAGGAGTTTATGCCCTCTGCCTTCTCCGCATCGAGCTACGAGGAGCGCTTGAGCGAGATCGGATACGTAGACGATACTTCGCCTGCGAGCATCAAGATCTTTGCCAAATCCTTTGAGGATAAGGATGCTATTTCACGTTGCATCGCACGCTATAACGAAAACGTAACCGACAAGGACGACGAGATCTCCTACACCGACTACGTAGCACTTCTCATGTCCTCGGTGACCGTGATCGTCAATGCGATCTCCTACGTTCTGATCGCCTTTGTTGCCATCTCGCTCGTCGTATCCTCGATCATGATCGGTATCATCACCTATATTTCCGTTCTGGAGCGCACGAAGGAGATCGGTATTCTTCGCGCGATCGGTGCCTCGAAGCGCGACATTTCGCGTGTCTTCAATGCGGAAACTCTGATCGTAGGATTTACTGCGGGTGCGATCGGCATCGTCTTTACGCTGTTGTTTATCCTCCCGATCAACCTTATCATTCACGTATTGACGGGACTCGGTAACCTCAGCGCAACGCTTCCGCCGCTTGCGGCTCTGATCCTCGTTGCCATCAGTATGGCACTGACGCTGATCTCGGGTCTTGTACCCTCCAAAATGGCGGCGCGCAAGGATCCTGTCATCGCTCTCCGTTCGGAATAAGCATTGACAAAATAGCAAAAACATGTTACAATATGGGGGAGTGTGCCGCATGCACACTCCCCCATAACGTCTGAAAGGAGACCGCCGTGTATCATAAACTGAGTGACGAGCTTTCCCGACGCATCGAAGAGGATCGCGCAAAAAACAAGGTCAGCCCCTTTTATCGCAAGGAAAGCGATGCCGTTCGCCGCGATGCCGCACACGATACACCGAGCATCTGGCGCACGCCCTTTCTCCGTGACACCGAAAAGATCCTGCACAGCGCCTACTATAATCGCTACGCCGACAAAACGCAGGTTTTTTCCTTCTATAGAAACGACGATCTTACCCGCCGTGCCCTGCACGTACAGATCGTATCGCGTACCGCACGCACGCTCGGTGCAACGCTCGGACTGAACGCCGATCTGATCGAGGCGATCGCGCTTGGACACGACATCGGGCACACACCCTTCGGGCATGCGGGCGAATCCTATCTTTCAGCGATCCTGCACGGACGGACGGGACGCTATTTCAGCCACAATATCCACTCGGTGCGCGTGCTTGACGGGATCTTCCACTATAACCTTACGCTCGACACACTGAACGGCATCGCCGCGCACAACGGCGAAATCGAATCCCAGCACTACGCGCCGAAGCCAATGAATTTTGCGGAATACGATGCAATGGTAGAGCGTTGCTACGCTCACATATCAGCGAACGCCGAATGGGTGCCAACAACGCTTGAAGGCTGTCTTGTGCGCATTTGCGACATGATCGCCTATCTCGGCAAGGACAGACAGGATGCACTCCGCATCGGTCTGATCGAAAGCGAAGACGTCTTTACCGACAGCGGTATCGGCAGATTCAACGCCGAGATCATCAACAACATTGCGGTAGACATCATCGAAAACAGCTACGGCAAGGGCTATATCGCCATGAGCGACGAATGCTACGAGGCGTTGCGCATAGCCAAGCGTGAAAATTACGAGCTGATCTACTTTTCGCCCAAGGTGCGCGACAGTATGGAGCATAGGATCCGTCCGATGATGGAAAAAGCCTACAACGCGCTCCTTCGGGACTACGAAAGACGCGGAAGAGAAAGTCTCCTCTTCACACATCACATACAACGTGTGGAAGAGGATCATTCCAACAAGCGATGCGCATCGCCGTACTCCGAAAATGACATCGACACCATGCTGGTGGATTATATCGCCAGCATGACCGACGATTACTTCTTCGAACTGTATCACCACCTGTTTCCGAAGGAGCCGCACACCGTCCGCTACGTGGAATATTTCTAAAAGAGGAAGCCCGAAATGCAGAGCAAGCTGCGTTTCGGGCTTCTTTTATTCGAGACTTTCGTAGATCTCCTTAATATTTTCGGGAAGCGGAGGCTGCGTTCCGCGGCGCATGCAGGCCGCCGTACCGAAGGAAAAGGCAAGCTTGACCGTTTCGCGGATGCCAAGCCCACGGTAAAGTCCGGCGAGGAAGCCGGCAACGGTACTGTCACCTGCGCCGGTCGCCGAAAGCGCCGCCACGTTTTTGCCGGGGATCGAAAAATGACCGTCGCCGCCTGCGTACGCAAGCCCCATTTTTCCCATAGAGACAAGAACGTGCTCAATGCCGTAGCGTGTGAGATCGTTTGCCACCTGCTCTGCCATTTCGAGCGAATCCACGGTGCGTCCCGTATAGCGCGCCACCTCCTCTTGGTTCGGCTTGATGAGAAAGGGCTTGATGGCGATACAGTCGGCAATGGAAAAGGAGTTGGAATCCAAGACGATACGTGCACCAAGCTCCTTGGCGGCGATCAGAATACTGCGAACGCGTTCAACCGTCAGACCGCGCGGGATTCTGCCTGACAAAACGAGAACCGTATCGGGATCACAATCCGACAAAACGAGGTATTCGGCCTGATCGATAAAGCCCGCGTCGGGCATCTCGCCTTCAAAGGAGATTCCCGTCTCTTCCATTCCCTCGCTGTGGATCATAATGTTTTCACGAATCTTGCCGCCATGAAAAATACCACTGTACGAAATGCCGTATTCGAGAAGCGAGGCCTCAAATGCGGCGGAATTTTCACGTCCCAATGCAATGAACGCCGAATTCGGTATTCCGTTCACCGAAAGCGCACGCGAAACGTTAACGCCCTTGCCGCCCGCCTCGATCTGCGTGCGCTTCACATAATTCTGATGAAAAGGGCGGAAGGATTCCACCTCGCAATGCACGTCATACGCAGGATTCAGAGTGAGGGTAATGATCTTCATAAAAAGCTCCTTTTAATTTTTAGAAAAAGTGGAAATAACGGGAAGCGTTGCCCCGAAACCGACACATTGCGGAAACGCAACCAATAACTGTGGGTTTCCTTTTTGCTTGGCATCGCGTATACTGTAGTTGGCTACATATGCGGTGCTTCACAGCCGCCGCACGAAAGGAGTACATAATGGAAGTCATACGCATCAGCGACTCCAAGCTCAAGGTCATGCTGTCGGAAGAAGATATGGAACGCTTCGACCTTTGTCGTGACGACTTGGATTACGATAATACCGAAACGAGACGCGCCCTTTGGGAAATTCTTGACGAAGCCAAAAAAGAAACCGGCTTTGATGCTGCAAGGGAACGCGTTCTGATACAAATGTTCCGCGGCAAGCGCGGTGGGTGCGAGCTTTTTGTTACCAAGGTCAGCGCCGCATCCGAAAATACCGACAGACGGCTGCGCAAAACACGCACCAACGCTTACCTGTTTTCGGATGCCGCAACGCTTTTATCCATGTGCGAAAAGCTATATGCGCAGGGATACCGCGACAAGAGTGAAATCTACCATATGGGAAACCGATTCTGTCTCATTATCGAGGAACGGGAAAACGAAACGCTTCTCGTCGAAAACAGTCTCGGCGAATACGGCTTTCTGTCCGAATACGGAGAACGGCGGCACGGCAATCTCACACTGTCCTACGTTCGTGAGCATGGCGAACAGCTGGAAGGTGAGCACGCCGTCGAGCGTCTTGCCGTCAAGAAGGACTGAGTTTCTGCAAACGGTCCCGTTCTGCCTGCGGCATGCGCAGGTAAACGGGAAGCAGTCCGTCGTCGGTGACGGTCTCGCCGTTTTGATACATCGACAGCGCCGCGCACGCCGTGGCATATGCGTTTTCACGCAAAAGAAGCGCGGGGGTCCCTGCGATATGAAGGTCGGACAGTGCTTCTTTTGCGACGTCGTATCCGTCACCGACAAGCCGTACCTTTTCATCGGGATAGTCGCGGAGAAGCTCCTCACGAAGTTCGGAAAGCGCAATGGCGCGGTCAGGCGTAAGTCGCACAAGCTGTCCCTTCTCTACGCGGAACAGAGCGTTATAGACCTGTGAGCGCCGCGCATCCATCACAGGGCACAGAATGCCGTCCAGGGGGTAAAGATTGTGCGCAAGCGATAAGAGAGTCGAAACGGGAGCGATCGGGATCTTTTTTCCGAAAGCAAGCCCCTTCACCAGCGAAACACCGATACGAACACCCGTAAAGGAGCCGGGGCCGACGTTCACCGCAAGCATCTCAACGTCGGACAAGGAACGCTTTGCGCGCCTTAGGACATCCTCAGCCATAGGAAGAAGAATTTCACTGTGCGTCAATCCGTTGTCACACACAAAATCGGCAAGCAGGCAGTCATTGTCGGTCAACGCAACCGAGGCTGCTTTGGCCGTACTATCAAAGGCTAAGATCAGCATCGGTTACTCCTTCCAGCGTCAAAATACGGTCGTTTTCGTTTTCAGCGCGCGCAATACGGACGCGAATGGCGGATGCGGGGATCTCACCCTCGATCCGCTCGCTCCACTCGGTAAGGCAAATGCCCTCACGCATTAAATAATCGTCGAATCCGATGGAGTACAGATCGTCCTCGTCTGTCACACGATACATATCAAAATGAAACAATGGCAAAGGCTCCGTCCTGTACTCGTTGACAAGCGTATAGGTCGGGCTTTTTACGTTCTTACAGCCGAGCGCCGACGCAAACCCGCGCACAAAAGCGGTCTTTCCGACACCCATCTCGCCAAACAGTGCGACGAATACGTGACGCTCGCCGCTTTTGCGGATCTTGTCGGCAAGACGAGCACCTACGGTCTCGGTCTCGACAGGAGAATGTGTAAGGATCGTCATTCATTTTCCTCCATCTGAGATAAGATGCCTTCAAAATATTCGTCAGGCGTTTTGCCGACGAGAAAACGCATTGCCGCCGTATACCGTGCTACGGCATCCTTTGCTTCTTCCGAATTTTTATCAAAGCTCTTGCGGCGGCATGCGCGCAAAAGCGTGTTTTTCGGCGTATCGTCGGGATCGGTCATCTCCATCGAAGACACGCGATAGCCGTATGCCGCGAGACGAAGCAGGCGCAATGCATCTGTCGCCGTCTCAGCAAATTTGTTGGATAAAAAAGCCTCGTCTGTAATGAATGAAAGGGCAGGCACTGCAATCTTCCCATTCATGAACCGATGGCAGCAGGGCGTTGACAGAATCACGTCGGCAGAAAGCCTCGCCGCCGTATCAAGCACAATATCTGTGGCAATATCGCAGGCGTGCAGCGACACGACAAGGTGCGGATGGCGGTCGCGCGGCGTTTTACGGATGTCGCCCGCAACGAAGCGCATTCCCGCAAAGCCGCACCGCTTTGCAACTCCGTTACAAAAGGCAATCACATCCTCCTTCAGATCAATACCAAGCATTTCCACCGCCCGTCCCTTGACTGCGGTAAGGTAGTGATACACCGCAAAGGAAAGATAGCTTTTGCCGCAGCAAAGATCGTATACGAGAAGCTCACCGTCGGCAGGCAGGTGGGGATATATCTCTTCAACATGCTCAAGAAAACGGTTGATCTGACGGAATTTCGCCTGTTTTTTATCATGAATCCTGCCATTTTCTGCGGTAATATCCAAGCAGCGAAGAAAGGGTTCATCCCCCGAAAGAATATGCTTTTTTTCGCGATCGATAGCGATCTCCTCGGTGAAGGGAGTGTACGACTCGGATAAGAGGCGGACAAGCTTTCGGTCACCGATCAGAGTTTCCTTTCCGCTCTTTGCGCGACGATACTCCACGTCACCAAGTGCCGTCAGAAGATTGATCTGTGCGTATTGATCGCAAAATTCGCGCACTGTTTCTTCGGAAAAGGCAGAAAGCGACAGGTGATAATGCTGCACCTTGCCGCCGCAAAGAGTATCCTCAAAGGCGAGACAAAGCTCACCGCGCAGCGTACAGAGACGCGCCGTTTTCTTTTTCGGCACCGAAGCCACTCCCTTGGACAAAACAAGCTTTGTCAGCTTTCCCGTTTCGGCGGCGAGACGGATGACACGGTAAAGTGCGGTCATTTCGATCCATCCTTTTCGCTTTCGGGAAGAGCCTTTTTCTCATGCCTGTGAAAGCTGAACTTGTTTTCGGTATGATCCAAAAGCCGCTTGATGTTCGAACGATGGCACACGATCAGGATCAGCGCCGCCACGAGCGTGATGGAAAGGATCAGCGGATTGTATTTCTCACCGCCCGAGATCGCCTGCATCCATCCCTGCAGTGCCAGAGGATACAGTGCGGCGGAAATGATCGAGCCGAGTGAAATGTACTTCGTCATCCAGACAAGAAGAACGAAGAGAAGAAACAGAACGACGAAATGCAGGGGTGTCAGAACAAGCGCGAGCGTGGCAAAGGAAAGTACGCCCTTCCCCCCCTTAAAATGATAATAGATCGGCTTTATATGGCCAATAATACAAGAAAGTCCGACGAGATAAGGCACAAAGCTCATCGCCATGCAAAAATGATAATCGAATCCAAACAAAGCTCCTGCAAGCAACAGCGAGACCGCCATTTTCATGGTGTCACCGAGAAGCGTAAGACCTGCCGCTTTTTTACCGTAGGTACGCATCACGTTGGTCAAGCCCGCGTTGCCACTGCCGTATTTACGGACGTCATCGTGATACACGAGACGCGAAACGACGATGCCGCTATTGATGCTGCCCAGCAAATAGGCAACGACCACCGAGACAAGAAGTGCCATCAACCATTCAAGCGTGACGGCAAAGTCTCCGTTCTCAAGATATTCGCAAAAGCCCCAGCGATAAAGCAATCCTTCATTCAAAAGCATAAAGTTATCCCTTCCTGTAACGTGCGCGCACGTCTTATGTAATATTTATACTTATATATTTTAACACGCCTTGCGATGAATGTCAAGAAAACTCTTGTATTTTTCTTCGTTTGGGAGTATAATAAAGACGAGTGGAGGGCAGCGAGCAGTTGATACCAGCCGATCTCCTGCCATTTTCACCACATAACATTTGTAGAAAGCGCTAAAAATGCAAACTTTAATTAACTTTTTCGAGGATCACAACATTCACTGCTACGCCGCAATTCCCTTTTCCGCCTGCAAGGTCACGCGCCCTTACTTATATGAAAAAAACGGGCTCCCGTCCCCAAGAAGCGTAACCGTTTTTCTGATTCCATACTATACGAGCATGGGAGAAAATCTGTCGGCGTACGCCGTCAGCCGCGACTATCACGCCTATGCAAAAACGCTTTTTGCAGATCTTGCGCGCTTTACCGCAGATGCCTACCCCGATGCAACCTTTCTCGGATTTGCCGACCATTCTCCGATTGATGAGCGCGATGCGGCGGCTCGCGCGGGGCTTGGAGTGATCGGAAAAAACGGGCTTCTGATCAACAAGGATTATTCCTCCTTCGTCTTTATCGCGGAAATTCTGTCGAGTCTCCCCCCCGAAGCACTCGGCATTCCCGTCACCCCAAAAGAGCCTTCCTATTGCCACGGATGCGGTGCCTGCATTACCGCCTGTCCAACGGGAATGCTTGGTGGGAGCGGCGATAAATGTCTGTCAGCAGTCACACAGAAAAAGGGAGTGCTCGATGCAGAGGAGAGCCGCCTCATCCGCGAAAACGGCACGGCTTGGGGCTGCGATGCCTGTCAACTTGCCTGTCCCTATACCAAAGCCGCGATTGCGCGCGGCAGTATCAAAACGCCGATCGGATTTTTTAGCGAAAGCCGCATAACACGCTTGACAGCCGCCAACGTCCGCGCCATGCCGGACGAGGAATTTGCCTCCCGCGCCTTTTCATGGCGCGGCAAGGATGTCCTTCTCCGTAACCTTTCCATTTTAGAAGGAGAGGAATAGGATCTGTATCTATAGACAAAAGAGACTTGCACCTTCCAAGAAGAGCAAGCCTCTTTTCTTATCCCAGCATCACGTCAAGCAGCATCATCACGGCAAAGCCCGCAACGATCCCCATGGTTGCAAGATAGGGATGTACCTCCCTTTGGCACTGACACTCAGGGATCAGCTCATGCACGGCGACCAGTATCATTGCACCCGCCGCAAATGCCAGCGCATACGGCAGGATCGCTTCCACGTATACGACGAGCAATGCACCGATCACGCCCGCGATCGGCTCTACCATGCCCGAAGCCTGACCGTAAAGAAAGCTTTTCCTTCTGCTGAAGCCTTCCCGTCTCAACGGAACGGATACCGCCGCTCCCTCGGGAAAATTCTGCAACCCGATCCCGATGGCAATGGTAACCGCTCCCATAAGACCCTCTGTGCTGTAGCCGTTTTGCAATACACCGAACGCAACACCGACCGCCAAGCCCTCGGGGATATTATGAAGCGTGATGGACAGAATCAGCATCATGATTCTGGCATACCGTTTGTTTGGGTTTTCTTGTGTATCGCTCACTCTGCGTTGCGTGAAGGTTACGACCTTATCGCTCCCCCACATAAATAATGCACCTGACAAAAAGCCGGCTGTCGCTACGAAATAAGCAGGCAGAGCCAGCGTAGCCTCAGCGCGCTCTATAGCGGGCTGCAGCAATGACCAAAAGCTCGCTGCGATCATGACACCGGAGGCAAACCCAAGCATAAGGTTAAGAATCTTTGGATTGGGGGATTTAAAAAAGACAACCGTCGCAGCCCCGAGCGCCGTCACGAACCACGTGCCAAGCGTTGCGACCAGCGCCATTAATACGATAGCATCCATGCTACACCTCCTATACCCAGTATATTTTTTGTCGGTATAAGTTGTGTATGCTTTCGGATGAAATGCCGAAACAAATACGGGGCTGTGCCGAAAGAATTATCCGCCTGCTTTTTCGACCAAGGTGTCGTAAATCGTTATGAGCTGCTTATCGGCGAAATCACGCCGAAAGGCGTGGATATCATCATTGAGAAGCTTTGTATATCAGTGGCGCTTCCCCTTCGAATCCTCCGTGAAAAACAAAACAGAAAACACCCCGGACTGGGTACTTTCTGCTTGGCCTACCCCGACAGAGCAACTGCGCTTCGCTCCGTGATACGCTCATCCTTCGCCTGCCAAGCAAGCTTGCCGATCTTCGGGTGGCGTTTGCGAACCTGCAACGCTCATCCTTCGCGCCGGCTTCTCCCAGAGAGTAGAGCAGAAAAAGAAGCCGCATAAGGGGCACCTTCCATAAAGCAGGTAGGGCGGTGGCTTGCTGCCGCCGAAAACAAACGATATATGCGAAATAAAATGGCGGGAGATAAACCCCCGCCCTACAACAAAAGAAGTACGGACAATTTGTTCGTACTCCTTTTCACACGCCTTGCTCTGCAAGGTATAGTGTGTTACACCTTTTGGGTGTACTGTCGGGCGGTGATAAGCCTCCCTTGTGCAAAGGGAGGTGGCTCGCGTAAGCGGGTCGGAGGGATTGTAAAAAACAAAATTTTATCGAAAAACAATCCCTCAGTCACCTTCGGTGACAGCTCCCTTTACACAAGGGAGCCTTTGGTTTGTGCGTCCCGAAAGTCCGCCTTCTTTTCCTTACAAGCACTGCTTTTGTGGACACAAAAGCGGTTTAGCATATATAAAAACAAGAAATTAACTCAACTACAAAATAGATTGTGGATGCAGTAGCTGTAACAATCATTAAAGCTGATACAATCCAAATAAATACCTTTATCCAATTCGGTTTTGTTCCTTTCGT
>JAZLAP010000236.1:0-16391 GCA_045613265.1 Eubacteriales bacterium
TGATAAAGCACCGTCCAGCCGCCCGTCCATTTGTCTGCAAGCAGACCTGTCTTTTCGGAGACAACGCAGTAGTTGTGGTGCATTTCGTTCATATAGCCCTGCGTGCCGCGGGGGGCGTTCCCGCCGAGCAGGTAGATCGCGCCGCCGTCCTTCATGCCTTCCATGAAGCCGTTGATATAATTGTAGGAGATGACCGCGTTCTTGACGTTGATGCGGTCGCCGTCATGCGCGCCCCAGTTCCAGCCGACCGAGATTGCTGAGTAGCTGGCGGCTTCGACCGTGTTGTAGGAGAGGTCGAGGTTTTCAACGGGGCCGACGAACAGGGCGACGTTGCTCGTGTAGAACATACCCGATTTATACACGTAATTGTTGCGGATGACGATATCCTTGTTGTGGAATTCGGGGGTGTATTTCTCCGAGCAGTTGCCGATGCGCACCGCAGTGGCACCGAGATACAAAAATTCGTTGTCGGTAACGGTAACATCATCGATCGCGCCGCGCACAGAGAGGGCATCCGCCCCCACCTTGGTAAAAATACAGTTCTTGACCGTGAGTTCCGAAAGATTGACGCCGTATATGGCGGCGTAGGTGAGAAATCCGGGGGAACCTTCGCCGGTTGCACCGTAAAGATTTTTGCGATAATCGGCATCCTTGACGTAAGGATTCATGTGCGCGGTCGTACCCTTCTGGTAGCCGCACTGTCCTGCAATGTAACCGTTTTCCGCGATGTAGGGGTTCGTCGTGCCCGTGAAGGTGAGATTGTCAATCGTGATATTCCTTGCATCGAAGAAGGAGACCAGATTGCCAAGGATCGGTACTTCGATTACGGCGGTCACGGGATCGACGTTTTTGTCGAGCATCACAAGGAAGCTGCCCGTGTCTTGGTCGTAAACAAAGGTGTTGCGCTTCGTTAAGTATTTTTCGTGATTCTGGATCCAGTAGCCGCGCGCACTGAGCGTGCTGTAGTAGTTGGCATGCGCCATCGACGGGTCGCCGAGGAAGCTTTCCCAGTCCCTATCGCGGATCTTCACGGCGACAAGACTGCCGTTTTTATCGGTGCGCGAGTAGTCGATATAGTCGAGATGCACGCAGTAGATCTCCCACTCGACCTTGATCCACAGCTCGGCGTCCTTTATGTCCTCGGGAGCCATGCCGCGGAAGAGATCGGCTTCCAGGTAGAGAATGCGATCCTCGGGATCAACGGGAACCGTTTTCTCCTCGTCCTTGAATTTGACGGCATCACGGTCAAAAATGCGTTCGCCCTCGCTGCGCGCCATCGTCAGCATGTCGCCATTCACCGAAAGATCGCGGAGGGCAGGCCACGTGCCGTCGGCATTGCGATAGGCTTCGGGGAGTGTGAAACGGTAATACGGCTTGCCGTCCACTGCCGAAAGCGAATCGTTTTCGATTGGAAGTGCTGAGGTGATGATGGCGTTTTCTCCCGTAAGGCGCAGGGAATAACGCTTTTCCGTCAGCGCTGCACCCGAAAAGACTGCCGTTTCGGTCAGCGTGTGTGTACCGCTTGCCAGTGATACTGTGACCTCGATCGGAGAGGTGGAGGATGCAATCAAGGCTTCGGCGGCAGAAAACGCCTCCGAAAGCGAGGTGTAGGGGGCATCGTTTGTGCCGTTTCCGCCGGCTTTTGCGTTGGTGTCAACATAGATCGTGTGCTTCATGGTCATAGTCTCCCATTCTTTTGAAAGAATATCATAATCGGCATCGGTGTAGGGAAGGCAGCCGTTCACAAGCTCGATGCTTGCCGTTTTGCTTGCGTTCTCTTTTGTGATACCGTTATAACCGAAGGTCTTATATAAGAAGATCGAAACGGCATCCGAAAGGCGATAGCCGTCCTTGGTCGAGAGGTAAAGCGCACCGCTATCGTCCATTTCGAGAAGATAGGGGGCATCGTTTTCGGTGTCGAGACGCTTTCCGAGCGTGAGGTGGCGGTAGCTTTTGTCGGAGCTGATCGCGTATTCTTCGCCCGTAAGCAGGAATAACGCCTCCTTCAGGTCGGTGGCGGCATTCATGTCACCGTCGCTTTCGTAGGAGATCGCGTATACTTCGGGTGCGATCGCGTGTCCGCCTACGGTGAGCGACGACGTGCGCCCCACGGCTTCAAAGTGATAACGCGGGATCCAGAAGGAGCCGCTTTTTTCGTCGTAGCACTCGCGAAAGAGAAAATCGACGGCATAGCCGAGAGCGCGGTGGCTTTCGCCTGTCAGCATTACCGTTCCGTCTACGTACGCGATCGCAAAATCGGCAATGTCAAATTCCTGCGCGGCAAAGGCGTTTTTGTACAGGTCGTGATCGACCTTGCCGAAGAACATCATCGGCCCCTGCACGGTTTCGATCCCGAAAAGGTCGTCGGCAGGGTAGAGCTGAACGCCCGTTTCCCGTTTGATCGATTGCATCATGCGCGACATTTCGTTTCCTGCGGCATCGGATAGACGCATGGAGCGAATGAGGGTATACGCCGAAAGCTCTTCCTTCGTAATCTCGACGGCATCACGCGAGCCGACGTATTTGCCGCCCCCTGCGTTTCGGCAGGAGATGAGTAAGAGAACGCAGAAAAGGAGCATAAGCAGAAGCGGAAGTCGCCCTTTCATGATCTTCTCCTTTCGATACAATGATGGATTTATATTTCTTTATACGATCGAATATGTGTTGTTTGATGGACTTCTATTTCCTTTTTGGATTATTGAAACCGATCGAAAAACGTGTTTGACTTCAAAGCCTCCAGCATGATGATCGCAGAGCTTTCGTTGGTGGCAAGCGGAATTTTCTGCACGTCGCAGAGACGCAGCAATGCCGATACGCCAGGCTCGTGCGGTTGTGCGGTGAGCGGATCGCGCAAAAAGATGATGAGCTGCAATTCGCCGCCTGCAAGCATGGCACCGATCTGCTGGTCGCCGCCGAGCGGGCCGCTCTTCATGCGATTGATCTTGAGTCCGGTCTCTCCCATGATCATGGTACCGGTTGTTCCTGTGGCGTACAGCTCATATTGCGCAAGCACGTCGCGGTAGGTTTTTGCAAGCTCGATGATCTCGCCCTTTTTCTTGTCGTGTGCAATCAGTGCAATTTTCATTTCTGTTCTCCTTTATACGGAAAGATTGTTACTTTTGTCTGTATACATATCATACCACATTTCTTCACGCTTTGCAATCCGCTTTGCGACATTTTTTTCGAAAATTGCGTTGACAACCCGCACGATCTGTGGTATACTGCAAAAAAACGAAAGCGAGACCGTAATGGAAACCTATCTTCCCGACCGCGCGCCCGATATGGCGGTATTTTATAAAACGGTAGGCGAGCTTCGCCTGCCGATGCAGATTTATCTTCCCGAAGGCTTCGATCAAGGTCGCCGTTATCCGCTTGCCGTTGTGATCCACGGCGGCGCGTGGCATGCCGTGCAGACGCCGCTCGACATGTGGGACGGCGGACACATGCGCGGCAACGCAAAATACTTTGCAAGGCGCGGCTACGTTGCCGTTGCCTTTTCCTACCGCGACATATCGCTTCCCGACACCGATATCCGCGACCTTGTTTCCGACTGCGCGGACGCGCTCGCCTATATAAAGGAACAGTATCGCTTCGTTGACACCGACAATTGCTTTCTGATCGGAGATTCGGCGGGCGCACATCTTGCGCTTTGCCTCGGTATGTCGATCGGTTGTACGCCTGCGATCCTGCCGCGTGCCATCGTTGCCTGTAATCCCGTCAGCGATTGCCTTGCCGAGCCGTGGAAGGAAATCGGCAGCGAGGAGCTGCGGCGTGCATTTTCGCCGCTTTGGCAGCCGAAGAAGATCGGCGCGCGGCTTCTCGTGATGCACGGCGATGCCGATCACGTGGTTCCGATCGAGGACAGCCGCCGCTTTTCCCGGGAAATGCAGGAGTGCGGAAACGACGTGACCTTCGTTCCGCTTGCGGGCTTGCGCCACGCTTTTGTGCTTTTCGATTATCGCCGTGAGATCCCCGACGTTCTGGAGACGCATGCCGCGATCGATGCGTTTCTGCAAGCGCGACAGGGGACGGCCGTGAATCGGAAAATTACCGTAAAAGCGCCAAACGGCAAAACCGTTTACTGCATTCTTGACGGCGGTAAGCCGTTTGATAAGCAGCTTTCGCAGTTTTTGGGGGCGTCGGGCGGAATTGACGTTGCATGCGACGAAAACGAGATTCGTGTTCTTGATCTTTTTCATGGCGACGTCTTCGCCCGCTTCACAATCCTGAGGATTGAGGAAACCGATCTTCCCGTATTGCTGCGATGGAGCGATGCAGATTGACCTGTGAAAGATAAAAGACCAACGGGAATGTAAACTTTTATTTACATTCCCGTTGGCTTTTTCTTCTCAATATCGTCAAAAACGGAGAAAAAATACATGCAGTCAAAAAGGACATACAGAATGCAACGGCTAAGCATTTGTTTGTGTTGTTTATCGGGTTCACCTTTTCGTATTCAACAATGATTATTTGGTTGGATCGACCTTGACAATACGAGCATGCCGTATACCCTTCGGCTATACCGAATATGGGTAAAAAAACAATAGCTATAGGCAACTTTTGCGTATTATTTTTTCTGTTGCGTTGGAGTATAATAAACTAAAATCATGCAAGAGGGGGGAGTTTTTCGTGTCATTTAATGAGGCTGTGGTGCAAAGAGTAAACGGATTGTTGAAAGAGCGCGGAATGACTCGCTACCGCTTGCAAGTCTTTTCGGGTATCAGTCACGGTCATATGCACCGTATTATGAAGGATAACCGCAAGAATATCACGTTAAAAACCGTCGCTCTGCTTGCCAAGGGCTTCGATATGTCTTTATGTGAATTTCTTGACCATCCGCTTTTTGCATACGATAACTTGGAGCTTGAGGATTCCTGACACAAAAGAGACGGAATGCAAAAACGAGCAGAGAGAGGCTTTTAAACCTCTCTCTGCTCGTTTTTGATCCTCGGTTTATGGATTACAGCAGCTTTTCGCGGCGGATGAGCGCGATCAGCGCGTCTGCCATGGCGGCAAAGCCAAAGTCGGTCGGGTGGCAGTTGTCCACCGTGCCGTTTTCCTTGCAGAGCGCGGTCAGGTCGTCGCCGTTCAGGAGATAGACGTTTGTGTCACCGCCGTCGCGCGCGTGGCGATACGTGTCGGTGATGATCTGCATGCGGCGTTCCTCGTCTGCGGTGCGGATATGCTTCGGGCGCGACATAATCACGATAGGAAGCGTGGGATGCGCCTCGCGGATCGCGCGGAACATCTTCTCGTGCGTTTCGATCAGATGCTCGGTCGTGGGTGCGTTATAGTCGTAGTCGTAGACGAACATCCGCATATCGAGCGCCTTGATGTAGTCGATGATGGCATCCTCGGCGCGCGCACTGCCCGAAAAGCCGAGATTCAGATAATCGGCGTTGAAGGCGCGGGAAATATATGCCTGGTAGCAGGTGCCGGGACGGGAAGCACAGCCGCCCTGCGTGATCGACGAGCCGTAATAGACGATGGGCAGCTCGCTTTCGTAAGGCGTGGGGGCTTCGATCCGGGCGTTTTCGTCAAGTCCGACGTAGACCTTCTTTACCTCGGAGTAGAGGGGGAAGTTTACGGTAATCTCGCGCATACCGCCGTCGCCGAGCATGACGATGCTTTCAAGGCTATCGGTAATATCGACCGAGGGCATAAAGGTACCCCTGTAGATGTTGTCGGCGTAAAGGTCAAAGCCGATCGAGCCGCAGAAGGCAAAGTGCGGCATTTTGCTGACACCGTTATATTGGACGGCAATGGCAACGTAGGGGCTGTCGGTCTTGAAGCGGATGCGACCGCCTGCCGTATGATAGTTGAGGACACTAACACCGTCGTTCACCTTTTCCGCGACGGCGGGATCCATGCGGAAAAATCTGCCGTCTCCGTAGGTAAGACCGCTGATGACGAAGGGGGGCTTTAACGGATCGTGAAATGCGATCCCCGGCTGGTTTATGCTTTTGCCAACCTCAAAATTTTTATCAACCTTGGAAATGTCCGACATAATACTTCTCCTTGCTGTACGCCATGCGCAAATTTTGATTATGCACATATTATACATGAATGTGGTAACGAATGCAATAGGTTAACGAGATTTTAACCAAAACTTTTAAGCAAACTGCGAGAAATAGAGCGAATGGTAGAAGCCCTTTTGCTTTATGAGTGCCTCGTGGTTGCCCTGCTCGATGATCCTTCCGTCCTTTACGACGAGAATGGTATCGGCGTTTTGGATGGTTGACAGGCGGTGTGCGATGACGAAGCAGGTCTTGTCCTTCATAAGCTCGGTCATTGCGCTCTGGATCTGTATTTCGGTACGCGAATCGACGTTCGACGTGGCTTCGTCGAGGATCAGAATGGGGGCGTCCGACAGGAAGGCACGGGCGATCGTGATCATCTGCCGCTGTCCCTTCGAAATATTGACACCGTCATCCGTAAGCAGCGTGTCATAGCCGTCGGGAAGGCTTTCGATGTAGCCTGCGATCCTTGCGGATTCTGCCGCCGCGCAGACCTCCTCCCTCGTGGCGTCCTCCTTGCCGTATACGATATTATCGTAGATCGTACCGTAAAAAAGCCATGTATCCTGCAGTACCATCGTGAAGGCGCGGCGCAGATCGCTCCGCTTGATGCTTTCCGACGGAATACCGTCTATCCGGATCTCGCCGCTTTGCGGATCGTAGAAGCGCATCAAAAGATTGATGACGGTCGTTTTTCCTGCGCCCGTCGGACCGACGATCGCCACCGTCTGCCCCTTTTTTGCCGTGACCGATACGTTTTTCAGGATCGTTTTTTCCTGCGTGTAGCCGAACGTGACGTCGCGAAGGGAAACGTCACCCTTGGCATCCGTAAGACTGCGGGCATCTGCGGCATCGGCCTTCTCCGGTTCTTCGTCGAGAATGGTAAACACGCGCTCTGCGGCGGAAAACGCCGACTGAAATTCGTGAATGATGTTGGAAAATTCACTGATCGGGCCTGCGAATTTTCTTGAATACTGCACGAACTGCGCAACACCGCCGAGTGTGATATAAAAGGCGGATGCGGCGAGGATACTGCCGTTTTGCGAATACATATACAGGATACCGCCTATCACTGCCACGAGCGTCAGCGAAAGGTTATTGATGAGGTTGATTGTGGGGAAGAGCAGGGCACCGTGGTATTCCGCCTTGTAGTAAGCGTCCATAGCCTCGTCGTTGATGGCGTTGAAGCGCGAGGCGATCACGTCCTCTCTGCCGTAAGCCGAGATGGTGCGCGAGCCTGTCAGCATTTCCTCGGCAAAGCCGTTCAGCTCGCCGTATTTTTTTGCGCGCTTACGGAATAACGGGCGTACCACCTTCGAGCGATAGCGTGTAAAAAGAATGGATACGGGGACGGTCAGTGCGAAAATAAGGATCATCGGCTTTGAAATCTGCCACATGAACCAAAGCGAGCCGACAACGGTATAGAGACTCGTCATGATCTGGATCAGATCGTGCGAGAGGGTGCTGTTGATCGTGTCGATGTCGTAGGACAGATGGCTGATGATGTCGCCCGTGGCATGCGTGTCAAAATACCCGACAGGAAGCGAAGTCAGCTTTTCAAACACCTGCTTGCGCATTTTATAGGTGATGTTCTGGCTCAGCCGGATCATCACGACCGAAAGGATATACGAAAGCAGAGCCGATGCCACGTAGCATATCAGCATACGGATAATGTTTTCAAAGACGACGGGAAAATTCACGCCGTCTACGAGGTCAATGGCGTCGATGGCGGTGCCGGAAAAGCGCGGTCCGAGCAGGGAGAGCTGATTGGCGAGGATGGTCAGGATCAGTGCGGGAATGAATAGAGGCCACTGCTCCAGAACGTATTTCATCAGCCGCGCAAAAATGCCCTTTTTCGATCTCTTCGGCTGCATTTTTTCGTTGTGATCAGTCAAGGAAAGTCCCCCCCATCTGTGAATCGCTGATGGCTTTATATTCGGCACAATGCTCCATCAGCTCCTCGTGCTTGCCACTGCCGATGATGGCGCCGTTCTCCATAACGAGAATAAGGTCGCAGTTTTTTACCGAGCTTACCCGCTGCGCGACGGTAATGACGGTCGTTTGGGGGAATGCCTCGTCAAGCGCCTTGCGAAGACTTGCGTCGGTCTTATAATCGAGTGCCGAGGATGAGTCGTCAAGGATCAGGATCTCGGGACGGCAGGCAAGGGCTCTTGCGATCAGCACGCGCTGCCGTTGACCGCCCGACAGATTGGTGCCGCCTGCCGAGATACGGTGCGCGTAGCCGTCGGGAAACGCCGTGATGAAGTCGTGCGCCTGCGCGACCTTCGCCGCCTCGATTATGCTTTCGTCGCTGACGTCACGCCCGAAGCGGATGTTTTCCGCAATGCTGTCTGCGTACAGAAAGTCGTTTTGCAGAACGATGCCGAACATTTGTGTCAGCCCCTCCTGCGTATAGGAGCGCACGTCCCTGCCGTTTATGCGGATCATACCGCTGTCGCTGTCGTAAAAGCGCATGAGCAGACGTAAAAGCGTTGATTTGCCGCTGCCCGTGACACCGATGATGCCGAGCGTTTCTCCCTTTTTTATGGCAAAGGAAATATGCTTTAGGTCATTTGCCTTTCCGAGATAGGAAAAGCTCACGTCTTCAAAGGAAATATGAAGGCTCCCGTCGCCCTTTCCGTCATCCGCAACGGGCAAAAGCTCGCTTTCCTTTTGCATTACCCCGGAAATACGCTTGGCAGATGCGGCGCATTTCGTGTACATGACGAACATGCGTGACAGCGACATCATTGCCATCGAAACGAGCGTAAAATATTGCATAAACGCAAGCACGGTCGTTGCCGACGAGAGATCCTTCGATACGAAGTAGGCGCTTGCCGCGATGACCGCCACAATGCCGCCGTTCATCAAGAGTGTCATGACGGGATTGACGATTCCCATAATGACACCCGCCCGTGTTTCGTTTCTTTTAAGCGTCATGTTGGCTTTGTCGTAACGGGCGTGTTCGTAATCCACCTTCGAGAGGGCTTTGATGACGCGGATGCCTTGGGCATCCTCGCGCACCACCCGAACCATGCCGTCAACCGATTTTTGTACCTCCGAATACAGGGGTACGCCCATGCGGGATATGCCGTATACGGCAATGAAGATCAGTGGCAGGGTTGCGAGCATGACGAGCGCCAGTCTTCTGTCCATCAGCATGGTAATGAGCGTTCCGCCAAGCAGAAGGATCGGGGCGCGGATGCCCATTCTCTGCATCATGCCGATGAAGTTCTGTACGTGATAGGTGTCTGCTGTGATTCTCGCTTCTAGCGACGGGATCGTGAAGCGATCGGTGCTTCTCGTTGAGAGGTGGAGCGTTTTTGAAAACAGATCCTTCCGCATTTCGGTCGAGAAGAGCATCGTTGTTTTTGCCGCCATTCTGTTGGCGATGACGTTGCCGAAGGAAGCGATCACGGCGCATGCCGTCATCAAAGCACCGAAAAGAATGATCTTCCGTACGTCGTTGTCCACGATGACGTTTTCAAGTATGTAAGATAGCAAGAAGGGAATGATCAGCTCAGCGACCGTGCCCACGATCTTGATGAAGGTTCCCACCGTTATCCTGCGGCGTAGCGGCTTTAAGTATGCAAAAATCCACTTCATTTGTTTTCCTCTTGCTGTTCAATAATTTCTCTTGCTCTCGCCTGCATACGCTCCAGCACCGAATCAAATACCGCAAGCTCGTCGGCGGGTATCCCTGCCGAAAGCAGTGCCATCCATTCGCCGGATACCCGCTTGATCTCGGGGAGCACGGCAAGCATCTTTTCTGTGGGGTATACCGCAAATTGCCGCTTATCATTCGGTAACGCTTTTCGAGTGACATATCCTTTTTCTTCAAGGCAGGTAAGGTTTCTTGCTACCGTGCTTTTGTTAATGCAAAGCTCGCGTGCCAACTCCTCCTGCGACCGCCCCGGGCTGTGACAGATTGCCAAAGCAAAGGCATAATGCCCCGCTTGCAGATCCTTTGCCGAAATATTGCTATGCCTGTATACGGCTTGGGATCGGCTGATGTTGTTCAGCATTTTCATGAATTTTGACATGGCAGATCTCCTATGACTACTACGTATCGTTACAGAGAATCGTTGCGATCGCAACTGTTTCGCGTGCAACTATTATAGCAGATATTTTTCGAAAGGTCAAGACGGTTTTTGAATATTGTTGAGAGGCGAAACAGTTTTTGAATATTGTTGAGAGGCGAAAACGGTTGATAACCGTTTTCACCGATGCGCCCGAAGGAAATAAGGAAAAATGAAGCGAGGGACACCGAGCGCACATTTTGAGTATATTTCCGAGCCGTCGGAGAACCTAAAACGCAAAAGCGTTTTCAGGTGCAAGTGCGTCGCCGCAAAGAGCAAAATATAGAGGGAAAACAAAAAGCCCCTCTTTCGAGGAGCAAAAAACTATGCGGTTGCACAAGCAAAAGTTTAATCCACCAATTTAGCCGCCGACGGTGAAAGCGGAGATCTGTGCAAGCGGCTTAGCGCACAGATCCGCTTCCGTCGGCTTTGGTGGATTTCTTTTCTTGCATTTTTGTCGCAGGGCGTGTGCTTGTCCGCCGAGCGAAGCGAGGCGCTTGTATCAAGACAAGCACACGCCACGGTGCCAAGATTATTATTTTTCTTAATAAAACGACTTGATATTCTGTGAATTTTGTGATATAATAATCGTGCTACACAAATTTAATATTATGCGAACGGCATTTTCTTTTTATAGGGATAGTTATACCTTTTTTCGTGTCTACATAGTGAATTTGATAAAAATGCAAATTCCTTTATGTAGATGCGTGTATTCCGTTTTGCATAAATTTGTGTAGCAACAAGCTGGAGTTTGCGTTTTTTGTGCGTTGGCTCCGGTCAGCGCACTTTTTGATTTGTTTTCAATGAAGGAGATACTATATTATGAAAAGAACTTTTACTTTGGTGCTTGCAATTTTAATTGCTGTTTTGAGTATTATATCTTTTTCGGCTTGTAATGAAGCGGAAACATTCAAATGTTCAACGTGTGGTGCGGATAATTTGCTCAGTGTGAAATATTGTTCAAATTGTGGAGCTCAGATAGATAAGGGGACAACCGATAACGATGACAAGGATGTCACACCTTGTTCGCATCAATGGAAAGCTGCTACTTGCTTAAAGGAGAAGCATTGTGTGCTTTGCAATGAAATTGATGGTTTGAAAGCAAATCATTCTTTCTCCATTGGAAAATGTTCCGAATGCGGAACATTCGATGAAAATTACTGTTCTGAGCATTATTACGCTCTCAGAACAGAAATGCAGACGATGGATGATAAACTTGGTAGCCTTGAATTTATTGAAGAAAAACTCGCACTTCTCCCCTCTGATTACAAAGATGTCGCTCAGATCAAGGAAGACCTAATTTTTATAAAATCTAAATATGAAGTCTTTTCAGATGCGGTATTTAGAACATTAATGAAGCAAATTATGACTGATGCAACGCAAGAAGAGTTGGAAGAGTATTATGTAGATTACGCTAAAGTCAGAAACGCCTATATCTCACTTAAAAACAATGCTGATGAATACAAAAATTGGAATTTGAGTTATTTTGCAGACAACTACGTGTTTGATGGAGATAATAATGGTATTTTGCTTGCAGTTATTGTTGGTTTGTGGGAAGATAGCAATGGGAATTATATCAATATCGTTGAAACAGCAACAAATTCGTTAACTTTTGCTTCGAATTTGCCTAACGAAAAGGATAGTAGCAAATCATATTATTATTTTATCAAAGGAAATATAATTGGTTATCAGTTGCAAACAAATACTGACGAGATTATTAACGCTTACCGTATTGTCGAAATTACTGAAGATTATGTCAAGGTGTTTTGCTTTGAAGATGCTTGTACATATAAATTAACCCAAAAATAAGCAAAGGCGAGCCGTAAAAAGCTCACCTTTGTCTATGTAAAATAAAAAAGCGCAAGTCAAACCTTTCGGTTCAACTTACGCTCTTAGTGGTGCGGGCGACAGGTAAGCGAGGCGAAAACGGTTGATAACCGTTTTCACCGATGCGCCCGAAGGAAATAAGAAGAAATGAAGCGAATGGAAGTGAGCGCACATTTCGCCTATATTTCCGAGCCGTCGGGGAACCTAAAACGCAAAAGCGTTTTCAGGTTCAAGACCGTCGCCGCAAAGAGCAAAATATAGAGGGAAAACAAAAAGCCCAAACTGAACTTGCGGTTCAATTTAGGCTTTTTGTGGTGCGGGCGACAGGACTTGAACCTGCATGGTCTCCCACTGGAACCTGAAACCAGCGCGTCTGCCAATTCCGCCACGCCCGCATATGATACACCGTAATTTTTACACGGAGCGGTGTCTCCGAGGACGGGCACACAGCCTGATCGTCAACGTGGATAGTATAGCAAATTTCGGCGGCGTTGTCAATAGGTTTACGGAAAAAAACATAAATTTTTCATGCCGTATTGGCAAAAAGAAGGCGTACTTTTTGTGTCGCGCGGTCGTTTTTGCAATTTTTGAGGCTTTTTTCGCGACCACGCCTTGACATGCTATGGCATTTATGATAACATAAAGGAAAACTGCGAAAGGGCGCGCGTGCGCGCATACATGCCATGAACCGTTTCAGCCTTACCTTGACAGACGGCAAAGCGGCGCTTTGTCTTGACGGCAGACCGCTTTTTGACCGATTGCGACTTTTTGCCGCCTTTACACGCGGGAATACATATGTAGCCGAGCCTAAAGCCATAGAGGAGACGGACGGCGAGAAGCGGCTCGTTTTCCTCGGCGAAAAGCATCTGCCGGAGCTGTGGCTTACGCTTCGCTGTGACGCATCCGGCGCGACGGCGCGGCTTTCGCTTCATGCAAAAACCGGCACGTGGCAATGGATGGAACGTTATAAATTCGCGCCCGATGCCTCGGTTTCGCTCCTCTACGACGACTCTCTGCCGCCCGACGACATCCTGACGAATTCGATGCATCTCAGCATCTACTGGCCCGAGGCGGAGCATGACCGCGCGACCGACGATCTTGCACCGTTTACGCAATCGGTCCTTCGCCGCCACGGAGATGCGGATCTGCATATGCTTCCGCTTTACAACGACGATTTCCGCACCGAGTTTTCGGGCGACCGTATCCTCTGCTCGACGGGAGGCTACGGCCTCTGCGAGATGGACGGCAACATTCTTGCCTTGTCGGTTGCCGGCGATCCCTATACGGCGATCTCGCAGAATTTCTCTGCTGCCTGTGAGTCGGGTGCGATCGGCGTTCGCCCCGTTGCGGAACGCCCGTTCCCCTACGTTCTTGACGGCTTCGGCTGGTGCACGTGGGATGCGTTTTATAAAGAGGTTACAGAGGAAAAAATATTCGAGAAGCTCGACGAATTCCGCGAAAAAGGTATCCGCCTCCGCTGGATGCTGATCGACGACGGCTGGTCATGCTTCGTGGATAACTGCCGTCTTTACGACACGGCCGTGGACGAAAAAAAGTTTCCGAGCGGACTTCGTGCGGTCATACGGCGCATCAAGGAGGAATACGGAATCCCCTTTGTCGGTGTCTGGCATGCATTCACCGGCTACTGGGAGGGCTTTGACGAGGGCTCGCCCGTCTTTCTCCGCGAAAAGGATAATCTGGTGCGTACCGCCGAGGGCTACTGGTTTTTGAAGCCCGAATACGATGCGGTGTTCGGCTTCTTTGACCGCTGGCACGCTTATCTTGCCGCTGAGGGTTTGGATTTCATCAAGGTAGACAACCAGGGGGCATATTCCTCGAAGATTGAGTGCCTTTACCCTGCGACTAAGGCAAACCGCATCTATCACGAGGCACTGGATGCCTCGGCAAAGAAGCATTTTAACGGTCAACTTCTCAACTGCATGGGCGAAAGCACCGAGGATCTCTTTCATTCACCCGAGGCGCCCATCACGCGCTCCTCGGACGATTATTTCCCGAAGCGCGAGGGAAGCTTTGCGCATCACGTCCAGCAGAACGTATACAACGCCCTGATCCAGCACGAGATCCGCCATTGCGACTTTGATATGTGGTGGTCACAGCACGAAAGCGCATTGCCGTCATCGGTGCTCCGCGCGATAAGCGGTGGTCCGATCTACGTCAGCGACGAGATCGGTGCGACCGACCCCACCTACATCCTTCCGCTCACCGACGGAGCGGGCGGCATTTACCGTCCCGACCAAGCGGCACTTCCGACTGCCGACTGCATCTATCTTGATGTTAAAAAGGCAAGGAAGCCGTTGAAAATATTCAACAAAAAGGACGATGCCTTCGTCGTCGCGGCGTTTACTACCTGCGGTGAACGCGTGTCGGGTGAGCTTCACCTTTCGGATATTCCCGGCGCGAGCGGTGCCTATCTCGCCGAGAATTATTTCACGGGAGAGCAGACGCTCCTCACCGCCGAAAACGCACTTGAGTTTGCGGTGGGTGACAACGAGGCGGTGCTTTTCAATCTGTACCCCGTGAAGGACGGCGAGGCACACCTCGGCATGCGCGATAAATACATCGGCATCGCCACGCCGAAAACGCGCACGGTGAAGCTGTAAGAAAGCAAAAGAGATGTAAACCTTCGTTTACATCTCTTTTGCTTTCTTTCGATATTCGCTCGGAGAGATTCTCATGCGCGCGGAGAAGAATTTTGAGAACTGCATGCCGTCGGTAAAGCCTACGGCGCGACCGATCTTTTCAATCGAAAGGCTGCCGTCGGTCAGAAGGCGGCATGCCTCCGCGATGCGGATCTGTGAAAGATAATCCTTGGGCGAGATGCCCTCGTAGCGCATAAAAATATTATACATATAGCGGTCGCTGATATGCTCGTTCTTTGCCGCGCTCGTGACGTTGATGCGATGCATATAATACGCCGAAAAAAACTGCTTCACGTTTTCCACGTGTCGGCGTGCAAGTCCCTCGCCGCTTGCCTCGGTACCCTCGCGGTGCAGGGCGAGCAGACGGAAGAGCAGGCTTTGCGCCTCAAGCGCGGTCACGTCTTCGTTCGGCGATACGCGGAATTCGGAGGCGAGCTTATCAACCGTATGAATAAAATTGAAGCGAAAGATGCCGTTTTCGTTCGGTTGGATGATGTCAGAGAGCGCCTCGCCACCCTCTTTTTCCACCTCGATCCAGAAGTAGCGCCACGGATCGTCGCGGCTTGCCGAATGCGTGTCGACCTCTCCCGGTCGGAACAGAAAGCCCTCGCCCGCCTTGACGGGTGTATATTTGACCATGCCGCTTCCCTCAAGGACGTAATGGATCACGTAATGCTCACGGTATACGCCGTCCATGTGCGGACGGTGAATGGCGGGTAGCATACCAACGCTTTTGACGCGCGGCAGAAAGGGCGTTTGTCCGCGGATTTGTAAATTTTTGATCATAAGCCTCTCCTTCGCAGGGAAATGCGCATAAATTTCATATTATAGTATGATTTTACCATAAAAACCTATGATTTGTCAATAGAAATCACCATTTTAAATTGTTATAATGAGGTTGAACGCGGAATGCGTTACGAACGAATGAAAAAGGAGACATATCATGACCGACCGCAAAGCACGCACCGAGGCGTTCGCCGACCTCGGTTGGGGGATTTTTACCCACTATATCGGATTCAGCGCAAAAGATTCAAACTGCCAACGTTCAAAATTCATGACCTATAAGGACTGGAACGATCGCGTGAATCATTTTAACACCGACACCTACGCGAGAACGCTCCACGAGGTAGGCGCACGCTACGCCTTCTTTACGGTCATGCAGGGAACTTCCTTCCTCTGTGCGCCGAACGATACCTACAATCAGATCACGGGCGCACACCCCGGCGAAAGCTGCTCGGAGCGCGACCTTATTGCCGATTTGATCACCTCGCTTGACAAATACAACATTCCGCTTTACCTTTATTACACGGGCGACGGTCCTTATAAGGACGTTGACCACGGCAGAAAGATGGGATACCAGGACCGCGAGGTTGAGAGAATTACGACTCCCTTCGTTAAAAATTGGACATCGGTCATGCAGGAATATGCTGTTCGCTACGGCAAAGGCGTACACGGCTGGTGGGTAGACGGTATGTTTGAGTACTTCGGCTACGGCCCGTCCGAGTTTTTCATCCCTTACCGCGAGGCGGCACTTGCCGGCAACCCCGATGCGATCGTTGCCTTCAATAACGGCGTTGCACAGCCGGATACCAAGCGTCCCGAGGTGCAGAAATATATGCGTCCCGACATGTCTCCGCTGGAGCGCGTCCGCGCTCTTGAGGCGGTACAGGACGAAGATCCCGCGGCAATGGCGGCACTTTCCAACCGTCCGCGCAACAGCTATCGCTTCTCCGAATACGAGGATTTCTGCGCGGGCGAGACCGACGACTTTACCGAGCTTCCTCCCGAGGGCGGCATGGTGGATGGCT
>JAZLAP010000237.1:0-2104 GCA_045613265.1 Eubacteriales bacterium
GGCATGGCAGAGAGCCGCAAGGAAGCTCGTCAGCTCGTTCTCCACGGTCACTTCACGCTCAACGGCCACAAGGCGAACATCCCCTCGATGCTCGTGAAGGCAGGCGACGTGGTTGCCGTAAAGGAATCCCGCAAGGACTCCGCAAAAATCAAGGCTCTCGCAGAGGCGATCGAAGGCAGAGTAAAGCCGAAGTGGCTTGACGTAAACGCCGCCGATCTTCAGACGAAGATCGTTTCGCTTCCCGCAAGAGAAGACATCGACTTTGAGATCAACGAACAGCTTATCGTCGAACTTTATTCCAAATAAGAACCTCCCGTATTATATTGGATTTTGGCACTCTTGCCGCTGTCCGATATATGGTCGGTATTCTACGATAAAAAGGGTTCCGCATGAGCGGAAGCATTTGCCATCAAAAGAAATATTTTGGAGGATTATAAGATGATTGGAATAGAGAAACCCGATGTCAGCACCCGCGACCTTAATGAATCCGGAAGCGAAGGGCTTTTCGTAGTCGAGCCTCTTGAAAGAGGCTACGGTATTACGCTCGGCAACTCTCTCCGTCGTATTCTTCTTAGCTCGCTTTTGGGTTACGCGGCAACCAGCATCAAGATTGGCGGTGTTCTTCATGAGATCTCCACCATTCCCGGTGTCAAGGAAGATGTTCCCGAAATCGTTCTGAACGTGAAGGGGATCATCGCAAAGCTTCACACCAACAGCCCGAAGACGGTCATTATTGACGTGACCGGACCTGCGGTTGTCACGGCTGCCGACATTGCTCCCGATGCCGACATCGATATTTTCAATCCCGAGCAGCACATTGCCACCGTCAGTGCAGACGCACGCTTCTACATGGAGATCACGTTTGACATCGGCCGCGGTTATGTCTCTCAGGAGAAAAACAAGCAGAATTATCTCGCCGTATCCGGCGGTGTGAGCGCCCCGATCGGTACGATTTTCACCGACTCGATCTTTACACCTGTACTTCGTGTGGAGTACAAGGTAGAAAACACTCGTGTCGGTAATATCACCGACTACGACAAGCTCACCGTGCGTGTCCTGACCAACGGAACCATTTCCGCGAAGGAAGCGATCGCACACGCCGCTAAGATCATGAACGAGCATCTGAACCTCTTCGTTGGCATGTCCGACGATGCACAGCGTGCCGAGGTCATGATCGAGCGCGAGGAGAAGACGAAGGAGAAGGTTCTCGAAATGACGATCGAGGAGCTTGATCTTTCCGTTCGTAGCTTTAACTGCTTGAAGCGTGCCGGTATCGACACGGTAGAGGATCTGATCAACCGTACCGAAGAGGATATGATCAAGGTCAGAAACCTCGGTAGAAAATCTCTCGAGGAAGTGATTCAGAAGCTTCACTCGCTTGGACTTGACCTGAAAAAGGTTGAAGACTAATTCTATAAGGAGAAAGAACAATGCCCGGAACAAGAAAACTCGGCAGAGTTACCGCGCACAGAATGGCAATGCTGAATGGCATGGCTACGAACCTTCTGAAAAACGGTCAGATGAAGACTACGTATACCAGAGCGAAGGAACTCAGCGCGATCGCCGATAACCTGATCACGCTCGGTAAGAAGGGTACGCTTGCCGCATACCGTCAGGCACTTGCTGTTATGACGGATAAGATTGTTGCAAAGAAGCTCTTTGATACGATCGCTCCTGCATACGCTGATCTGAACGGTGGTTACACGCAGATCTACAAGCTGGGTCCCCGTCGCGGTGACTGCGCTGAAATGGCTCTCATTAAGCTTGTTGACGTGAAGAAGGAAGAGGCTCCCGTTGTGGAAGAAAAGCCCGCAAAGAAGCCCTCTACGCGCAAGAAGAAGGCAGCTCCCGCTGCTGAGGAAGCCGCTCCCGTTGCGGAGGCTGCTCCCGAAGAGGCACCTGCTGCTGAAGAGGCTCCCGCAGAAGAGGTTGCTCCTGCAACCGAGGCGGCTGAGTAATAAAAAAAGATATGCAAACGATGTTTGCATATCTTTTTTTATTGGTTATAGAAAACCACCTGCTAAGCAGGTGGTTCAGTAGAGGCTTTTGCCGTTGAGCAATCCCGCCGCAGCGGTAGGCTCCCCTGTGTAAGGGGAGCTGTCAG
>JAZLAP010000238.1:0-12003 GCA_045613265.1 Eubacteriales bacterium
CACAACCGACCGACTCGCCGTAGGTGGTATTGGGACAACCTCCGAAAAGCGCGCCCGCAAAGGAGCCAATGCCGTCACCGAGAAGCGTTCTGTGGAGTCCGGGATCCTCAATGAGATCCTTGTCGATAATTGAGGAAAGGTTCTTATGATCGGCGAGGTGCTCTGCGAACACGACGAAGGCAACGGGAATGTACGCGATCGCAACGGTTGCAAGGTAGCCGATTTCGAAATCGGCAAAGCCCTTGGTTGCTTCAACGAAGGTAAACTCCGGAAGCGAAAGAAAGGTCTCGATTCCGACACCGTCGGCAACGAGTGCCTTAAACGGCGCAAAGTCGAGAATCATAATCGCTTCGTTTCCCATTGCCATACCGATCAGCGTAAAGAAGAGAGCGGTCACGTATCCTGCGAGAATACCGATAATAAACGGAATGAGCTTCACCATCTTTTTGCCGTAGACCGAGCAAAGAATGACGACGAAGAAGGTAACGATCGCACAAATAAAGGATACCCAGATGGTAGGTGTCATCTCAAAGTAGCTCGACAGACCGAAATTGATCTTATCGCCGTACGAGAACACGTCGTTGACCGCCGCACCCGAAAGCGAAAGTCCGATCAAGGCAACCGTAGGCCCGATAACTGCCGCAGGCATGACCTTGTTGATCCATTGCGTTCCCGCAAATTTAACGATAACGGCGAGAATGACGTAAACCAGTGCCGCAAACGCCGCACCGATAACCAATCCGAGATAGCCAAGCGAAACATTGCCGACCGCACCGGCGAACGCCGCGAGCATCGAGCCGATAAACGCAAAGGATGAGCCGAGAAAAACGGGGCTGCGGAATTTCGTAAACAGCTGATAAACAAGCGTGCCGATACCTGCACCGAAGAGCGCCGCGGATGTCGACATGCCGTTTTCGACGATCATCGGAACGGTAATGGTCGCCGCCATGATGGCAAGCAGCTGCTGGATAGCGAAAACGAGGATCTGGGGAAGTTTTGGTTTGTCGTGAATGTCATAAACAAGCTTCTTTTCCATGGGGAGTCCTCCAAAACGTTTTTAGGACGCACGCGCCCTTAGGTTACATTATAGCAAAGCCTGCAACAAAAGTCAACCGTTTTCGCGCTTTTACAATGATTTACATTTTCCATTGCATTCTATCGCATAAGCGCGGCGCAATGATTGATGTAACCGATATCCCCTTATTCAAAGCAGCGCTTCATCATACGCAGCTCGCACACCGCCGATAAACCGCGGGCGGGTACGGGCTGCCACAACGAGTGCTTCACCGATCCTATTATGTTCGAGTCTGACGGGAACGGCAACCCTTTTCAGATGCATGCCGATCAGCGTCAAGCCAATATCGATCCCCGCATCTGCCTTGATCTCCTCAACAACGACGGGATCCGCAAACGCGGCATACGCCGCCGTTGCCATCGAACCGCCTGCCTTGGGCTGCGGGACGACGTTCACGATTTCAAGATCTCGCACAGCCTCCCGCTCGGTCACGATCGCGCGGTTCAGATGCTCACAGCACTGAACGGCAAGAAATATACCTTTTTCCTTTGCGTACGCATAAAATGCGGCAAATATCTCGGACGCAACCCGTGGCACAGAATTCGTGCCGATCCTTTCACCGACGATCTCGCTCGTCGAGCATCCGATTACAAGAATATTGCCCGACCTCAGATTTGCTTTTTCCGCGATCTCCGCAATCGTGAGATGCGCCTGATCATATAACGATTTTT
Source organism: Eubacteriales bacterium (assembly GCA_045613265.1). GTDB lineage: Bacteria > Bacillota > Clostridia > Oscillospirales > CAG-272 > UBA1740. The sequence goes on from JAZLAP010000238.1 coordinate 1,747, forward strand.
CCATTACCTTTATCACTCCAATCCGATATTCGCTTTGTCAAAAACCTGAATCAGGATCATACTGATGATGATGCCCGCAACGCCCTGCACGGCGTTTGCCGGGATGTTGACGGCAGACGGAGCAAATCCGTATAATGCCCCCTCGAACAAAAAATAGCCAAAAATCATCGCGATCTCCGCAAGAGTGCCGCCGATCAGACGTGCAGGAAGCCTTCCCATCCGTTTGCATAGTATGCGCACGCTCATGAAAGCGATCAGCGCCATGACACCCTTGATCAAAAAGGTCGCAGGTGCATACACGACGTACCCCGAAAAGAGATCCGCAAGTGCGGAACCAAGCCCCGCCGCCAAAAATCCGTATGTAGGCGAAAGCATAAAGCCCGTAATCAGAACGATGCCGTCTCCGAGATTGACGTATCCCTTCAGAGGAGACGGAATTTTAACGATCATCGTCGCCACGCAGGTAAGTGCAGCCATCAAAGCCGCGATGACAATTTTTTTTGTTTGTTTGTGCATTTTTTAATTTACCCTCTTTACATTTTTCACAAAATAGTGTATACTATATCTGACCATATTGCAATTGCCAAATCAGGAGTATTTTATATAGCCAGATGAAGTACATGATCGACACAGAAAAGCGTCCCGTTTATCTCCAGCTATACCGTCAGCTTCGTGAGGATATCGTGAACGGGATCTACAGGTACGGCAGGAAGCTTCCGTCGAAAAGAAGTCTTGCCGAGGAAACGGGCGTGAGCACGATCACTGTCGAGCACGCCTATGCTTTGCTTTGCGACGAGGGCTATGCAGAAGGGCGACCGCGAAGCGGCTACGTCGTGATATTCCGTAAGCAAGACGGCTTTGCGGCAACTCCGAAGCCGGAACCGCTCTATCGGAAAGCCGCCGTCATTGACCTCGAAGAATCAAAAGCTCCGACCTTTCCCTTTTCCGTCTTAAGTAAAACCATGCGCAAGGTTCTCACCGAGCGCGGCGACCTTCTGCTTCGGAAATCACCGAGTCTCGGATGCGACGAGCTGCGCGAGGCGATCAAAAGCTATCTTTTGCAAAACAGAGGTATCGCAGTGGACACCGACCAGATCGTGATCGGCTCCGGCTCCGAATATCTCTACGGACTCATCGTGGAGCTGCTTGGCAGAAGCCGTGTTTTCGCCATTGAAGCACCATCCTACAAAAAGATCGAGGAGGTATACAAAGCAACCGAGATCACGTACGATCTGTTGCCGTTGACCGATACGGGCATAGACAGTGCGGCACTTGCCAAGACCTCTGCCGATGTTCTGCACACGACTCCTTACAGAAGCTATCCGAGCGGCGTTACGGCGACCGCATCCAAGCGGCATGAATATGTACACTGGGCAAGCGTAGGGGGGCGTTATATCATCGAGGACGATTTTGAATCCGAATTTTCGGTTTCCACAAAGCCGACCGAAACGCTGTTTTCTCTGTCTCCGTGCGACAACGTGTTCTACCTTAACACCTTCTCGAAAACCATTTCCCCCTCCTTGCGTATCGGTTATATGGTGCTGCCGAAGCACCTTGTCAAGGTGTATACGGAAAAGCTCGGCTTTTATTCCTGCACCGTCCCCACCTTTATGCAATACGTGCTTACCGAGCTTCTTTGCAACGGTGATTTTGAACGCCACATCAACCGCGTCAGAAGAAAAAAACGCAAGGAGCTATCTCTTTAATATAAGAAAAGCCCTCGCTCAGTATCGCGCGAGGGCTTTTCTTATGCAGCTATTGAGGCAGAGCGTTCATCGGAAGGACGGTGCGTGAGCTTCTCCCGTTGCGAAGCTGTTCGGGCCGGGGTTTGACATCGAAAAATACATTTTTGCCGCTTTTGTTGTACCGAAATCTCGGTTGGAGCCTGTTTCCTGCACCTTGTTGAAGGCATCACGGAACATCTGGTTGTGTGCCTCCTCGCGGTTGAGGAGAAAATCGATCGTTTCTCTGACCTTTTTGTCCTCGATCTGGCGGTAGAGATATTCGTACACGACCTTGGCTCTCTGCTCGGATGCGATATTAGAGAGCAGATCGGCGCACAGGTCGCCCGTGACGGTAACGTAATCCGCCGTCCAGGAATAGCCCGAAGAATTGATAAGCCCCGGATTCAACCCCAGCAAAACGTGCGTCTGTACTTCGCCTGCCTGTATTTTCGCAGCATCCACATCATGCCCGTTCAGAAGATTAATGGTCTGCGCCACCATTTCCATATGCCCAAGCTCCTCGGCGGCAATATCAAGAAACAGATCCTTGATTTCGGGATCCTTGATCCTGAAGCTTTGCGACATATACTGCATCGCCGCTTTCAGTTCTCCGTTGCCGCCGCCAAGCTGCTCCTGAAGCAAAACGGCATACTGCGGATTCGGTTTTTCCACCTCCACGGGATGAAATAACATTTTTTCGTGTTTAAACATACTCTTCCTCCGTTTTGTATTTACCATCAGTCTTTCCAAAAGCGAAGAAAATATGTTGCAGGCGGCACAAAATATGCAAGAGAGCCGCCTTTTTATTTCTTAGCGGAATAAGCCTTGAAAACAAATATTGCCGCATGCTTACGGCTTTGCGAAGCAGCACATGACCGAATTGCCGCCGGTATAAAAGCAGTCTGTACGATCCGATGCCGTAGCCAAATAAAACAAGCGGCAGCCTCCTACCCTTGGGTAAAAAGCTGCCGCTTTTTCATGCTGCCTTTACAGGCAAAACGCTTTTACGGGTTACGCGAGCTGCAGGATGATAAGCTGTGCCGAAACGGGGCGTGTGCCGCCTGCGTTCGGTGTGAGCGTGATCGGCTCGGCAGTGCCTTCGGGATTGCGGACGGTGAGCACCGAGTTTGCGGTCGTTACAGTAACGAGCGCCATACCCACGATCTGCGAGGAATCCTCCTCGCGTCCGACCACGGTATACGGAAGATCTGCACCGTTCAGAGTGAGGATGAGCTGCCCTGCTCCTTCGCCACTCACAACGAACTGCACAAGATACGTGCCGATGTCGGCAAGGTTAAACGAGGTGTCAGAGAGGCGCGTGATACCGTCACCGCTATTCGGACCGTCATTCGGGAAGCCGACGTCGGTACCTGCGGCAATGGGATCCACATTGTCGGGCGGCATTAACGCGTAAAACTCCGCAAACGACAAAACAGTGCCTGCCGGTCCCTGAGGACCTGCGAGGCCGACAGGTCCGGTTGCGCCCGTAGCACCGGCAGGACCCTGTGGACCTACCTCGCCCTGCGGTCCCTGAGGACCGGGTTCGCCCTGCGGACCTTGAGGACCTGTGGGGCCGGTTGCACCCGTAGCACCGGCAGGACCCTGTGGGCCTACCTCGCCCTGCGGTCCCTGAGGACCGGGTTCGCCCTGCGGACCTTGAGGACCCTGAGGTCCGGTTGCGCCCGTAGCGCCTACAGGACCCTGCGGGCCGACTTCACCCTGCGGGCCGGTTTCACCCTGCGGGCCTCGAGGACCGACGGGACCGGTTGCACCCGTTGCACCGGTTGCACCTGCAGGACCTTGCGGGCCGACAGGGCCGGTTGCACCTGTGGCACCTGTAGCACCAGTTGCCCCCATAGGACCTTGCGGTCCCGTTTCACCGATGGGTCCCTGAGGGCCTTGCGGTCCCTGAGGACCTGCTACACCCTGCGGACCGACAGGCCCCTGCGGACCGGGGGGACAGTTGATGCAAGGATTGCTGCACCCGCAACCGCAATTACAGTTGCAGTTGCCGTTACAACTACAGTTGCCGTTACAGTTGCAGGAAGAACGAGCCTGGTTGCAAGCATCATTGCAACCGTGCTCGCAACCGCAAATCCGACAGCGCTCGATACTGTCGGCATTGCGACAGTCGCTGACACCGTTATTACCCGAAAGCGGAGCATTGTTGTAAACACGACCGCTCGCGCTTCTTACATAGGAATTTTTCTGAAACATGTGATTCTCCTTTTTCAATTTGGTGAAACACCGTAGGAGAGCAGGCGACACCTGCTCTCGCTGACAGTATATGTGAAAAGGAGAAATTTGTGATTTTTAAAAACTTGTACTTTTTTTAAAACAGTTACGTTTTCAAAAGCATTGCTTCCTTACGGAGCGGTTTTGGAAACCGTGAAGGATTTGCCGCTTCCCGTTGTGTTGATGCCGAGCGTAAGGAGTGCGTTTTCGGAATCGATATGCGTTGCAAGCTTTGCCATGGTTTTTGTGGAACGGTATGCCTCGACGCCGTCTACCGTGATGAAGAATTCCATCTGCATCGTGGAAGCGTCAAGCTCGGAGACACGGAAGAACAGAACGGCATTCTCGGAAAGGAAGGAGTCGGGTACCGCTCCCGAAACGGTCGTGGCATCGGTACGGTTACTACTACTGCCGAGATTATTCATCTTGCTTGCATAAATGTTATTGGAGCGGAGATAAAATCCGTAGTTGCCGATATAGATGCCGACTCCTGCGACAGAGGCATCCGTCTGCATCTTCACTGCGATCCAATTCCCGTAACCGACCGACTTCTCGCTCACGGTGCGAATCGCTGCATAAGCATAAATATTGCTTGTTCCGTCATTGCTTTCCGTATTTACCGTAAAGGAATCTGCCGAATCAAGCGCGGTGAAAATGTCTTCGGCGTAGACATCAACGAATTTCTCATACGTAAAAGTGAATGTCGCCAGTACTCCGTCTTCTCTCTCGACTATACCCGCAACGCTTCCGCTTGTCAAGCCGAGCGCACGGATCGCCGCACCGGAGATCGTGATGCCGCTATCGGTACAGGAATAGGCAACCGACATTCCGTTCAGCCTAACTGCCGCTATCGCCTTTTCGCCGAGACCGCTCAACGTGACGTTGAATACGCTCGCCGCATCGAAATATTCGTCGAAGCTATCCCGCTCGGCTTTTGCTTCGAAGGATGCCCCGATGCCGCAAACGATGCAGCGATCGTTTTCGTAAACATGCGCGTGCGTATCGACGTCCTTAAAGAGAATCATTTTGCTCGGTTGATATTTCGTATCGCTATTATTATACGCAAAAGTAAACTTCGCATCGGCGCTTGCAATCTCAGTTGCAAGGCGCGCTTGCGTATAGCTGCCCGCATAGGCAACGGTATCGCCGTGATAGACCGTCATTTCCGCCGTGACCGTATCGTCATCCGTCAGAGATACGCGGAGAAGCAGGATCGCGTTTTCGTCATCGAAGAAGCGCTTGCTCTCCTGAACGGTCATCGTGATCTGCGCGCCAGAATATTTGGAGATCGTGCCGTTTAGAGCGGTACGCTTCATGTCGTAAACCTTTCCGTCACGCATATAAAAGCCGTAGCTTCCGATCACAAAGCCGGAGTTGCCGGGGTCTTCGGCAGTATAGACCTCGTAAAGATGCACCGCAATATATTGACCGTAGCCTACCGCAACGTCGCTGTGCATATGGTATCCGGGATAACTGTGCAGGTACGCACTAACGTGATTTTTTTCATCAAGAAGGAGCGCGCCGTTGTCACCGAATTCAAATATCTCCTCGGCGTAAAGAACGCTTTCGTATACGAAGCCAAACTCTGCCGTACGGGCATCGTTAAAGGTGACGACGCCGGTTACCGTGCCGTTTTCAAGATTAAGAGCATTTATATCGGATACCGAGACCGAAAGCCCCTCGGAAGAGTGCGTATAATTCACCGCTTTACCGTTCAGGGTAACCGAAGAGACCGTAGTCGGATCAGCGCCCAAGACAGAAACGGCAAGGGCTTCGTTTTTATCGATGAACTCGTTTATCGTATCGCGGTCTACGCTTACCGCGACGTCGGGTTCGCTTTCGCCGCACGCCGTACAGACGCCGTCTACGTAGCTATGACCCGTGGCGGGAAGCGTTACGTGAGAGACGTTTCCGCAAATGCAGCCACTTTCGGTATAGCCGTCCTCGGTACACGTCGGAGGAACGGTGTAGTCACCGCTGCAAACGTGAGGCAGAAGCGATTTGAAAATCGCAACACGCTCGACGCAGTCGGTACGGATGTAGAACTTGAGCCTTGCGTTTTCGCTCGCAATCTCGTCTGCAATGCGTGCAACGGTGAACTCGACAGAGTATACGACAGCGTCCCCTGCAACTACAACGATGCTGCAAGTCACTTGGTTAACATCGGTAACCGTTACATTGCAAAACAAAACGGCGTCATCACGATTTAAAAGGTTCATATCCATCGCTTCTACGCTCTTCGACGTATACTCGCTCGCTTGATCGGAAAAATACGAATCAAAAGACGACGGATGCCCCTTTGTTGCCGTACTCGTCAACAAGCGTGCGCCAGAACGGTAATAAATACCGTAGCTGCCGATCGTGAATCCGAAGGCATCGTTAGAGGTTGCCTTTGCTTTTTTCAGATGGATAGCGACCGTATTACCGTAGCCAAGTGCCGTATCGGAGGAAAGTCTGCCGAAGATCTTGGGATCGGAACCGCTGGGATCAGTCGTTTTATCAAGGACGATGGCTTCGGAGTCACCAAAATCAAACAACTCGTCTGCATATACGACGTTATCGCTCTGGTAACGGAAGGTGAAGAAGGCGTCGCTTCCTTCCTTAAAGGAAACCGTACCGAGAACCTCGCCGCTTTCAAGATCGAGCGCCATCACGTCACTGCGCGAAAGAACGAGCCTTCCGTCTTCCAGTTCAAATGCGATATCCTTTCCGTTCAACGTAACGGAGGAAACCGTCTTATCCGCATGGGAATACAGCGAAACAGTCATATCCATCGCCATAGCCGAGGGGATATAGTAGGTACAATCGGCGGATGCCGTTGCGGTGGTGATGCCGCCCGTCATGATGGCACGGATATTATCGAGTGTTACCTGCGAAACGCCGGCTGCAAGTGCGATATTTTCAACCTTTTCGGCAAGCGTGTCGCCCTCTACCTGTGCAAGAACCTCAAGAACAATGTAAAAACCGCCCGAAGCATCGACCCTTCCGTCCTTTTTACGCGTTCCCGTACCCGAGAAGGTCGTCATCTCGTAGTCACGGATCAGCGTCTCGTCGTCATAGCCGAGAACGGCACCGATGGTGAAGGCGGTCGTGCCGCCGCGATCCGCGCCGCCCGCGCAATGGAAGATCACGGGATAGTTCGCCGGGTCTGAAAGAAAATCAAGAACCGAGCAATAAGCGCTTCCCATTCGGACGTTTGCAACGCTACGGTAGAAATACACCGTCTCGCCGTTTTCGGTATACGCCGTTTCGTCAGTCGCAAGCAAGGTCTTGTGAACGTATTTTCCTTTAATAGCCGAACCGTCCGAACGTGTCAGGGAGTCGCTTCCGTTCGATACTTCAACAAAAACGTACGTACCGTTTTCGGCATCACGCTCGTATCCTGTCACATCATATTTGAACAGCGCACCGTACGGACCTACACCGATCCTCTTCCACTGTACGCTATCTCCGAGCGGCGGACAAACGACGTTACCATCGGGAAGCGTGGCACCCGTGTTTCCGTCGGAGCGAAGATCCAGATCGGTCTTGATACCGAGCCCATCCACGAGCGTATCAAGCCCCTCCTCGGTCAAATAGTAATCATCTTCCATGGATGAAACCGTCGTTTTGTTGAAAGCGGCAGAGCGATAAAGCAAGCCCTGCAGAGTACGTGTACCGACGGCATTCACATAGCCGCCCATATCGCGAATGTTGTAGCCGCCGTCGGCAATGCCGTCGCCGTCCGTATCCTTGCCCAAAACCGAAATGACACGCGGTCCGAGATCGGTCGTTTCAAAATATCCCTCCGCGCCCTCCTTTGTGCCGTCCGCAAGCGTTGCCTCAAGCCTCCAGTAGTACGTACACGCCTTATAAAGATTGCGGAGCGCATATTCGCTTTCGTCCTTGTCAAGAGTTACGGTGATCGCATGATCGTACTGCTTTCCGACGCCGTACGTCAGCTGATAGGCGGTAACGTCGTCGTCGCACTCCCACGCGAGCGTGATGTCCACTGCCGGCTCGCGCGTTTTGTTTTGAGATTTCCACGCGCTCCATGCAGCGCTATACTTTGAGATAAGACTTGCACTATCCACGCCGTAAGAGCCGGCACTGTCTTCAAAGTAGTCCTTGACAACGTCACAGTAGGGATATACCGTTTCACCCGTTGCATTTTTCGTCAAAGCAAGCGTACCGTTCACCGCCATTTCTCCTTTTATAATTTTTTCAATTCTGTTGAGAAGCGGATTGTTCGCAAAAACAAGAGCGCCGTCCTCCATATATTCGTCTTTAAAATAGGAAGCGATCTCGTAAAGCGTCGTTGCCTCACCGTAGGCTGCCGACTGACTGCCGAATACCTCACCCTCCGCCTCGATATAAAGCGTATGAGCGTTTCCGTCGACGAAGACCGTGACGAAGGCACGGTACACAAGCCCTACCCCATCATAAAGCGATGCATCGGTCGTAGGACCGTAGATCGTCGTGTAGGCAAAGCGCTTCTCTTCATGCGTCTCGCTTGTATAGAGATTGGTGGCAGACGGATCTCCCTCGCTGTCGAAAACGAGAACGTGCGCCGCGTTATCCGTAGTACACCGAAAGCGACCGTTCGCATACTCGATCGCAAGGTCACTTCCCTTGGCGCGTGGGATCGTTCCTTCCTCGGTGATGATCTCGCCCACACCCATCAGAGAACCATAAGCAACACGATAATCCCGCGTCAAGGCATTAAGATTTTGCTTGTTGATGCTGTAGATCGAGCGAATGCCCGGATAACCCGTATTGCGCGTCTGCAGCCCCTCGTAGGAGAGGATTGCGGACGCTTTGATCAGTACATCCACCAAGGATTCATTGATCAGCGAGGGGTCTGTCCTTTCCAATGCCTCGATCACCGATGCCTTTTTCTCTTCTGAAAGATCTGCGAGCTTTTCTTCGAGCGCGATATCCCGATCGGCGAGCATTGCCGACAGCGTATCCGTGGGAGACGCTGCGCAGGCAGATATTGTAAGAAGAAAAATTGCGGTCAGGATGGTAAAGAAACAGGTCAAAACTTTCATTTTCATAAATGGCCTCCTTGTTTTGGTTTTTGTATTTTGAATTACGCAAAACAAGTATAGCAAAAAAAATAAAAAAATGCTTTCACTTTTTTACAAAAAATTTATGTTTTTCTTTAAAATCCATTAAAATTCCTCTAAAAAAATGGGTTTTTTTCGTTTTTATGCAAAAAGAAATCGCGTACTCCCCTTGCATTCGGCAAATAAATGTGTTACAATATTTTCGATAAGCTACCGATATCGAAGGGGGTGATCGCATGGCGGAAGCACACACAATTTACAAAGCAAACCGTAACGGCTGTCTGGAAAAGAAATACTATCTGCACGCTTCCCCGCGGAGCAATGGCGAAAAGCCCTTCAAATTTGAATGTTATACGGCAAAAACCTACTGCTCTCCCGACTATTATTTTTCCATGTCGCCCGCCACGCATAACTGCTTCATGTTCTTTCGAAAAGGGAAAGGAACGCTCATCTACGACGGCGTGACCTATCACCCGAAGGCAGGAGATTTTTTTCTGCTGCATAAAGGGCACAGCTGGGAATTTTATACCGACAAGGAGGATCTGTGGGAAACTATCTGGATCAATACCTATATGGCTACGGTAGAGGCGGCAATTTCGGATTTTTGCCTGGACAACGTTGTTGCCGTCCCGCCGAACAACTGGGAAAAGCATATGGAAGCGCTTTACGAGATCATCGCGCATGCGAAGGAAACGATTTGCGAAAAGCGCGAAACGGTTGCCCGCGCGCTCTTTTCCATGCTTAGCGACATCTATCGTTTGGTGACACTACCCAAAGGAAAAAGCAAGCAGGAGACAGATGCCATCACGATGAAAAGCTATATCGACGAGCATGCTTGCAGCCCGCTTTCGATTCCCGAAATCAGTCGATTGGTCATGCGCTCCGAGAGCGGTGCTACTACCATTTTTAAAAGCTTTTTCGGCGTTTCCTTAAAACAGTATATTTTGCAAGCAAAATTTCGGTTGGCAGAAACCTATCTCATACAGGGAGAGCTTTCGATCGACGAGATCGCAAACATGCTGTCCTTTTGCAATACGCAGCATTTTTCACAAAGCTTCCGCAAAAACCGCGGTTGTTCTCCCTCGCAATTTCAGAAAATGCACAAAAGAAAATAAAACCGACAGAACGCAAAACCGCTCTGTCGGCTCGTAAATTAATAAAGCGATAAGATCAATAATTTTCGGCGTGGATCTCAAAGTAGCTCTGCGGATGTGCGCAGGTGGGGCATACGTCGGGTGCATTCGTGCCCA
>JAZLAP010000239.1:0-3103 GCA_045613265.1 Eubacteriales bacterium
AATGCTCTCAAACAACCCCTCAGTCAGCTTCGCTGACAGCTCCCCTTACACAGGGGAGCCTACCGCTGCGGCGGGATTGCTCAACGGCAAAAGCCTCTACTGAACCACCTGCTTAGCAGGTGGTTTTCACCTAACCAAAAAAGCCGAAATGTAACCTTTGGATTACATTTCGGCTTTTATTATACGTATTTTTGCAAAATTGCTATGTATACGTTACATTTTGCGCTTCTTTTTCAAAGAGATGCTCTTATCTTCTGCGGAACAGACCGAAGAAGCCGCGACGCTTTTTCGGCTCTTCCGTCTCTACGGGAGCGGGCGCTTCCTCTTCCTCGACCGCTTCCTCGCCCGTGGCTTCACTGTAAAGCTTTTCCTTCGGCTTTTCCCCGGAGGCTTCAACGGGTGCTGCAGGCTCGGTTTTTTCTCCGGGCGTGAAGATCATCACGCTGTCGTCGTTCGGAATGATCTCTTCCTCGGTCTCTTCGGTTGCCGCGCGTGCAGCGGCATTCTGACGGCGCGCCTCGATAGCGGCACGTGCGGCGGCAACGGCGTCGCCTGCAACCTCTGCGGCGGGTACTGCCGTATCCTCGGTCTTTTTTCTGCGAACCACGGGCTCGCCGTTCTTGCGCATCGGCGGAATTCCCGTTTTAATGCCCTTATCCTTACGGGGCTTTCTCTTTTTCTTATGCTCGTTTTCGTATTCGACCTCGGCGTTGGTCTTCAGCGTACCGTCGTCGCTGACCGCGTAACCGTCGTCAAGCATATTGTCAATGGAAGCCTGGAAGAGAGCACGGATCTTGATCAGCTTATCGATTTCGGGATATGCCTGTCCGTCCTCCCATTTGTAGACCGCCTGCCGTGTGACACCGATCTCCTTTGCCAGTGTTTCCTGGGTGTAGCCGTTTTTCTTTCTGAGGAGTCGCAGTTTTTCGCTAAAAATCATCTTTCTATACCCCTATCCATTTTATTTGTTAAAGCTTTCATCATAAACGAGTGTCACAAGATCGTCAAGACGGTAGCCGTCCTCGGTCAGAAGAAAACGAAAATCGAGATTGCGGGTCTGCACATCTCCCTTTTCATTCTTAACCGTCACGTCGGCAGTTGCCGTTACGACCGTTTTATCGCTTTTTTCGTCCCGAACAGCGCTGACGAAGCTGACCGTATCTATATCGATCGTCACGTCGTCCGACCAATATTCCTCGATACCGGTATACGCCATCAGCGTTCCGTTCTGCGGATGCTCCTTGTCGCCGCTCCTATATTCAATATAGCGAGCGTAGCGGATCGGCTCTCCCTCAACGATAGCGGGATTCCAAACGAGCATATTGACGGTAGCGATCACGTCGATCGTATAAATTTTCGCGGTCTTTTCCTTGATGGCTTCGATCGATATCTTATCGAAGCCCTCGCTCTGATACAGAAATACCTCTTTATATTTGCCGCTTTCAAAGCCGCTTTCATTGACGGGGATGCCCGACGGCTCAAACAAGACTGCGTTCAAGGCATCCGCCTCGGATAAAAGAAGCTTCGCTTCGGCAAGAAACGCCTGCTCGTCGATCTCTACCGTGCGATCGCCGCCGCAGGAAACGAAGGAACACAACAGTAGCGAAAAAAGCAGGATCACAGCGATTTTTTTCATACCCCGTCTCCGTTCTCGGAGCTATCCGTCTCCCCGTATTCCTCGTTTACGGATATTTCGGAATTTTCCGCCGACGGCGGTGTCAGCGTTTCGTTGACGAGCTTTTCATTCTCCGCTTCGGCTTCCTTTTCGATCTCCTCTTCCTTTTCAAGACGGGCAAAGGTCACGATCTCAGCACCCTCTCCGAGTCGCATGACGATTACGCCGCCTGCGGTACGCGAGTAGGTAGGAATGCCCGAAACCGGAGTACGGATGATTGTGCCGTCATTGGTGACCAGCATAATATCGTCATCCTCGCTGACCGTTGCGATCGAGGAAAGCTCACCCGTTTTATCCGAAATATTGTGACAAAGAACACCGTGACCGCCGCGATGCAGCATCTTTCGGAAATCCGAGAAGGCGGTACGCTTACCAAAGCCGCCGCGCGTGACGGTAAGCATCTGCTTTGCATCGTCCACGAGCGTAACGCCGACGACCTCGTCACCGTCCGAAAGCGTGATACCGCGCACACCGCGCGCCGTTCTGCCCATCGAACGCACGTTGGTCTCGTCAAAGCGGACTGCCATACCCTTACGGGTTGCAAGAATCAGTTCACATTCACCAACCGTGTGACGGACGAACAGAAGCTCGTCGCCCTCGTCAAGCGTCAAGGCAATCTTACCGCCCTTACGCTGATACTCGTATTCCGACAGGAGCGTTCTCTTGATCACGCCGTTTTTCGTTACCATCGTGAGGTATTCGCTGTCGCTGAATTCCTTCACGGTAATGACGGCGGTGATCTTTTCGCCGTCCGCAAGCTTTTCAAGGATATTGACGATGTTCGTGCCCTTCGCGGTACGCGATGCCTCGGGGATACGGTAGACCTTCTTCATATAGACCTTACCGTAATTGGTGAACATCAGGAGATGGTCGTGGCTGCCGCAGACGAGGACGTTTTCAACGAAGTCCTCCTCCTTTGTCGTCATGCCGATGATACCCTTGCCGCCTCTGTGCTGTGCGGAATAGGTCTCGGCAGGCTGGCGCTTGATGTAGCCGCCGTGCGTGACGGTGATCACGCAGGTGTGCTTGGGAATCAGATCCTCAATGTCGATCTCATCCTCTGCCTCGGAGATCTCGGTCAAGCGCTTGTCGGCATACTTTCTCTTGATCTCCAGCATTTCGTTCTTGATGATCTCCTTGATCCTGTTGATGTCACCGAGAATCTCGCGCAGCTCCTTTATGAGCGCGTGGAGACGCTCGATCTCCTCCTCTATCTTCTGTCTTTCAAGTCCGGTCAGCTTGCCGAGCGTCATCTCGACGATCGCCTGTGCCTGTGCGTCCGAAAGTCCGAACCGGTTCATCAGCGTTTCCTTGGATTCGGGGATCGAGCCTGAGGTTTTCATGATCGTCACGATCTCGTCAATATTGTCGATGGCAATTTTATAGCCCTCTAAAATATGCGCACGTGCCTGTGCCTTTTCGAGATCG
>JAZLAP010000240.1:0-6619 GCA_045613265.1 Eubacteriales bacterium
GAAAACCTTTTGAAAATTCCCGACGGTGTCTCCGAAAAAGAGGCGTCAATGGCGTACATTTCGACCTTTCCGCTTGCCGCCGTCAGAAAGACGCATCTTGAGATCGGTGAAAGCGCGCTCGTGATGGGACTTGGCATTCTCGGCATTTTTGCCGTGCAGCAATTAAAGGCGGCGGGTGCCTATCCCATCATTGCCGTCGATCCGGTTGCCGAACGGCGCGCATTCGCTTTGCAGATGGGAGCAGACTATGCGCTCGATCCGACCGAGCAGGGCTTTTCCGACAAGGTCATCGCCCTTACGGACGGCGGTGCTTCGGTCTGCATTGAGGTAACGGGGCTCGGCGCAGGACTTATCGGTGCGCTTGACTGTATGCGTATGATGGGAAGAGTGGCACTCCTCGGATGCACTCGCAGTTCGAAATTTGAGATTGACTATTACAAAAAGGTACACGGGCGCGGCGTGTCGCTGATCGGCGCACACACGCATGCACGTCCGGTAAGCGAATCCTCGCACGGTCTCTGGACACACAGGGACGATCTTGCCTGCATTTTACGTTTAATACAAGGCAAACGCCTGAATTTCAAGGACATGATCTGCGAAATACACGCGCCGGAAGAAGCTCACGAGGTATTCACACGGCTCGTCAACGACAAAAACTTCCCCATCGGCGTTTTGTTCGATTGGACGAAGGCATAAATAGCAAAGCATGTGACATGAAGGAGTAAAACAATGAATTTCGAAGGACAGGTAGCCATTTCGACAGGTGCGGCATCCGGCATGGGACTGTTGTTTTCCGAAAACTTCGCCTCTCTCGGCGGAAACGTCGTTATGTGTGACGTAAATGAAGCAGTGCTGCAAGAAAGAGTTGCGGCAATTAACGAAAAATCGGGCGGACGTGCCATCGCCGTTGTTTGCGACGTTCGTGATTACCAATCGGTCTGCGAAGCACGAGACAAGGCGGTCGCCGCCTTTGGAAGAATCGACATCATGGCGAACTTTGCGGGCGGTACTGCCGTGAGAATGCAGAAGGTAGACACAAAGAAATATCCCGAGTTTCCCGACGTGCCGATCGAGGTGTACGATTGGGGCATTAACGTCAACCTGCGCGGCCCCTTCTATTTTGCGCACGCCGTTTTGAAGCAAATGCGCGAGCAGAAAAACGGTCTCATCATCAACATAGGCTCTATCATCGGTGCAGAGGGCTCGCCATACGGCATGGACTACTCCACGTCGAAGGCGGGACTGATGTACGGACTAACGAAGTCGATCGCACAATTCGGTGCAAAATACGGCATTCGCTGTGTTTGCGTATCGCCCGGTCCCGTCCTGACCCGCCCCGAAATGGCAAATATGGGAACCATGTTGGGCAGAGCTGCCGAGCCGCAGGAGATCATCGACCTCATTCTTTTCATCGCCTCGGACAAGGGGCAGTTCATCAACGGTGAAAACATTATGATCGACGGTGGCAGAAACGCCTCTCCGAGGAGAATATGATCATGAAAAAAGCGACATTTCTTACATATGAAAAACCGCTTCTTACCTGTATGGTACAAGGAAGCACGCCCGCAAGGATCGAGGAACTGGTCAACAAAGGGCTTTCCGAAGGAGCAGAGGCATTCGGCATGCAGATCTGCCAGCTTTCACCTGCGGATCGCAATCCGGAAACCTACAAGCGACTCTTTTCTGCCGCAAAGGGGCTTCCCGTTTACGCAACCAACTATCGCTTCCGTAATAACGAAGGAAAGAACGACGACCTGCTCGGAGACGAGCTTTGCGAGCTTGCCACCTGCGGTGCTACGCTTTGCGATATGATGGGGGATTATTACGCACCCGTCGACAGAGACGGCGGAGAATTTACGACCGACGACACTGCCGTAAAAAAGCAAATTGAGCTGGTCGGTCGCCTGCACGACTGTGGTGCCGAGGTACTCATGTCCTCGCATATTCTGAAATTCACGCCTGCCGAACGTGTTCTGGAGATTGCGCTGGCACATCAAAGCCGCGGCGCCGATATTTCGAAGATTGTCGTTTGGGCAAACAGTACAGAGGAAGAAATCGAAAACCTCAGAATTATCAACCTCTTAAAAGAGAATCTGAAGATTCCCTTCCTCTTTCTGTCGGGCGGTACCACACATATTTTACGGCGAATCGGTGCTACACTCGGCAATTGCATGACACTTTGTGTCTGCGAGCACGACGATCTTTCCACACCCGCTCAACCGCTTTTGCGAGACGTAAAGATCATCAGACAGTTGTTTTAAGGCTTGAGAAAAAGAATAAGAGGAAGACTATGAGATTTCAAAATAAAGTAGCCATCATTACAGGGGCAGCCGTCGGCATCGGTCGCGCGTGCGCCCTCTGCTTTGCCAAGGAAGGTGCAAAGGTCGCTCTTATAGATATAAACGCAGAGGAGCTTGCAAATACGAAGACGGAGATCGAGGCATATACGAAGGATGTCCTCACCTTCGTCTGTGACGTCAGCAACGAAGAACAGATA
Organism: Eubacteriales bacterium; assembly: GCA_045613265.1. Lineage (GTDB taxonomy): Bacteria > Bacillota > Clostridia > Oscillospirales > CAG-272 > UBA1740. The sequence continues at coordinate 2,498 of JAZLAP010000240.1, forward strand.
AACGAGGCTGTGAAAACGGTCAGGGAGCGCTTCGGCGGCGTCGATATTCTCGTCAACAACGCCGCTCTTTGGCGTTGCTGGCAAGCCTTCGTCGACGTTAGCACCGAGGAGTGGAAAAAATTTCTCGACGTTAACATCATGAGCGTTGTGTATTGCACGCGCGCCGTTCTTCCGGGAATGCTCGAAAAGGGCTACGGACGGATCGTGAACGTCTCCTCGGTTGCAGGCGTGTACGGTAACGCGATGATGACACACTATTCGACCACAAAGGGCGCGATCATCGCCTTTACGCGTGCTCTTGCCAAGGAGGTCTCCGACAAAGGGGTTCTTGTCAACTGCGTTTCGCCCGGAAGCGTCAGCCCCTCGGATAACCACGACATCGACTACACGGCGGAAAGCCAGCTCTCCTTCATAGGGAGAACAGGTTCAAACCGTGAAAACGCAAACCTTATCTGTTTCCTTGCAAGCGACGATGCCTCTTATATCGCAGGGCAGAACATCCAGATCGACGGGTGCAGGAAAAAGCAATGAGGCAATTTCACGAAGAGAAGCAAGATATATACCGTCTCAAGATCCCGTTTGACACGGTATACACCTCGGTATTCCTTATAAAATCCCAATCGGGTATCATTCTCGTGGACTGTGCCACCACAGATGCAGACGTAAATCAATGCATTCTGCCCGCTCTGGAGGAGATGGGGTACACGTTGTCCGACGTGTCCTTTCTCGTCCTGACGCATAGCCACGGAGATCATGCAGGCGGTCTTCCGACCGTCCTGACACACGCGCCGCACATTAAGGTCGTCACAGACGTGCGCGATCTTTTCGACGGCATTTCCACCTACCCCATGCCGGGACACACCGAGGATTGTGTCGGGATTCTCGATCTGCGCACACACACACTGATTTCGGGCGACGGTATGCAGGGTGCGGGCGTTGACAAATACCGCTGTTCGCTTGAAAATGCGGAAGCCTATGCGGAAACGCTCCAAAAAATCGAGAAGGATGAAAGAATCGAAAACATTCTGTTTTCGCACGCCTACGAGCCATGGAATTGCGACACCGCATTCGGACGTCAAAGTGTGCTTGATTGCATTACAGAGTGTAGAAAATACGGAAAGAGGTAATATAGCAACATTATGAAAGCAATACTTGTAAACAATGACAAATCACTGCGCTGGGACAACGTTCCCGATCCCGTTATAAAGTGCGACGAGGTTCTGGTAAAAATCGAAGCGGCGGCGCTCAACCGCGCAGATCTGATGCAGCGAGAGGGCGACTATCCGCCGCCTCCGGGCTGTCCCGAATGGATGGGGCTTGAGATCGCGGGCGAGATCGTCGCCGTCGGTGACGAAGCAAGGGCAAGCTCCGAATGGACGGTAGGCGACAAGGTATGCGCATTGCTTGGCGGCGGCGGTTACGCCGAATACGTAGCGGTCAGATACGACATGCTGATGCCCGTACCGAAAAACTGCTCGATCATCGAGGCGGCGGCGATTCCCGAAGCCTTTGCGACCGCCTATCTCAATCTCTTCATTGAAGGCGGCATCAAGAAAGGCAATACGCTCCTGATGAACGCAGGCGCGTCGGGACTTGCGAGTGTCATCATCCCGATGGCAAAAGCATTCGGTGTCCGTGTCATCACAACGGTGCTGACCGACGAGATCAAGAACAATATCGCGCACCTCAACGCCGACAGAGTAGTAGTCACCACGAAGGAAGACATCTCCCTCGTCTTGAAGGAAGAGCTGGAAAACGGACATTCGGTGGACGTTGCCATCGATTGCCTCGGCGGTGAGATCATGGGCAAATGCATCCATTACCTCACCCACGGAGCACGTTGGATCATGATTGCGGCACTCGCCGGCACAAAAACCGAAATCGACCTCAAAAACATCTACGTCCGCAACGTGCGTATCATCGGCAGCACGCTCCGCTCGCGTACCCCTGCTGTCAAGGCAGAGATCCTGCGCGGCATCGTGCGCGACGTATACCCGAAGATCGAGGCAGGCGAGGTGAAGCCCACGATCCACGCCGTTCTCCCCATCACCGAAGCAGAGGCGGCGCACGACATTCTGTATAAGGGCAAGAACGTCGGCAAGGTCGTCCTGACAGTCGAATAATAAAACGAATAAAAAGCGGAATGTAAGCTACAGTTTACATTCCGCTTTTTATTGCCACACGCGATTAACCGAACAAAATCTGATTCACGATGCTTTCGAGATATTCCTGACGACCGCTTTCGGGCGAAGCCACGCTTCCCATGCGCTCTGCCTCGGCGGCAAGCGATACGAGGTCTGCCGTACCGTCAAGGATGCTTTTTCCGATGCCGCTTTCGAAGCTTTTGTAGCGATTTTTCAGATTTTCGTCGAGCCTGCCGTCCGTAATGAGCGCCGCCGCCTTGATCAGTCCGAGCGCAAAGGTGTCCATGCCGAGGATGAACGCATGGAACATATCCTCGTGGGTGTAGCTCTGACGACGGTTTTTGGCGTCGAAATTGAAGCCGCCCGTGAGTCCGCCCGCCTTCAAGACCTCGTACATGCACATGGTCGCCTCGTAGACGTCGAAGGGAAACTCGTCGGTGTCCCAGCCGAGCAGGTGGTCGCCCTGATTCGCATCGATCGAGCCGAGCATACCGTTGATCGCCGAAATGCGAAGCTCGTGCTGGAAGCTGTGCCCCGCAAGCGTCGCGTGGTTTGCTTCAATGTTCATCTTGAAATCCTTGTCAAGCCCGTACTGCCGCAAAAATCCGATCGCGGTCGCGGCATCAAAATCATACTGATGCTTCATCGGTTCCTTCGGCTTCGGCTCTATGTAAAAGTCGCCCGTAAAGCCGATGCTTCTGCCGTAGTTTACTGCCATCCGCATCAGACGCGCAATGTTCTCCTGCTCAAACTTAACGTCGGTATTCAGGAGCGTTTCGTAGCCCTCTCGACCGCCCCAGAAGACGTAACCCTTGCCGCCGAGCTTCACGGTAAGCTCAAGCGCCTTCTTGACCTGTGCCGCAGCAAAGCAATATACGTCGGCAGAGGGCGCACTGCCCGCGCCCGCCATAAATCGAGGATTCGAAAACATGTTGGCGGTGCCCCAAAGACACTTGATGCCCGTCTCCTTCATTTTTTCAAGAATGTAATCCGTGATCTCGTCAAGGCGGCGGTTGGTCTCCTTGATATCGTCTGCTTCGGGAACGAGGTCAACGTCATGGAAGCAAAAATACTCAATACCGAGCTTCTGCATAAAGGCAAAGCCCGCATCGACCTTTGCTTTTGCGTGCGCCATCGTGCCCTTCTCTTCTCCGAAGGATTTGTCCGCCGTATCTCTGCCGAACATATCGGTGCCTGCAGCGCAAAGATTATGCCACCACGCCATTGCGAACGGCAGATGCTCCTTCATCGGCTTGCCGAGAATGATCCTGTCCTTGTCATAAAACTTAAAGGAAAAGGGATTTTTGCTGTCCTTCCCCTCGTATCTGATCGTAGGGATGTTCTCAAAATAAGCTTTCATCGTTTTAATTCTCCGTCTTTAATTTCTTAAACAGTACTTTCATCGCGGGGTAGATCTCTTTAAATTTCGCATACCGCTTTTCGTAGCTTGCGGAAAGTGCGGTCTCCGGCTCGATACGCTCCTTGATATCCTGCTTCTGATAGACCGCAACGCTTTCGACGTCACCTGCCGCAACGGCGGAAAGGAGAGCCGCACCAAGCGCGGGACCTTCCTCGGTTTTCGGGATACAAAGCGTGATACCAAGCACGTTTGCCAGTATTCTGAGCCACAGACGCGAGCGCGATCCACCGCCGCACACTGTGCTCTCCTTGATCGAAATACCGAGGCTTTTCGCCACCTCAATACTGTCGCGGATAGCAAAGCACACGCCTTCAAGAACGGCAAGCACCATCGCCTCACGCGTGGTATCGGGGCGAAGCCCGATAAAGCAGCCGGATGCGTCGGTATCGTTGATCGGACTGCGCTCACCCATCAGATACGGCAGAAAATACACATGATTTTCACAAAGCATTTCGTCGGTGATCCCCGCCTGTAATGCTGCATAATCCGACCTGTCAAGAATGTCCTCGCAGAACCACTTGTTGCAGGATGCCGCCGAAAGCATACATCCCATAAGAT
>JAZLAP010000241.1:0-3650 GCA_045613265.1 Eubacteriales bacterium
CCACCCGAACGGCAAAATGGAAGAGGCGACCTATGCTCTCATCGGTGAGGCGTATGCCGACGTTGAAAAGAAGGAGCCGTGGCTCGACAACGTGACCGCGCTCTCGGAGATTGCCGTTCTCGGTCAGGAGGCAATGAAAAACTACAGTCCCCGCAGTGTCGATGCCGGCGAAAACGCGAAGGGCGTATCGGGCGAGATCGGCGCGGGACGTATCCTTCTGGAAGGCAAGTATCTGTTCGATATGATCGATGCCGAAACGCCGCTTGACAACTACAAGCTCCTGATCCTGCCCGACAACATCCGTCTTGACACCGCAATGGCGGAAAAGATCCGTGCCTTTATTAAAAACGGCGGCAAGCTGCTCGCTACGGGTACGTCGGGACTCTATGAGGATCGCGATGAATTTGCCGTCGATCTCGGCGCAAGCTTTGTTGGTGCAGCGCAGTACCAGCCGGTATATCTCCGCCCGCAGTTTGAAATCGACTGTCTGGAGAACAGTGCTTACCTTATGCGCAATCCGGCGTACGACATCACGGTTACCGAGGGCGCAACGGTTCCCGTTTTGCGTGAGAATCCTTATTTCAACCGCACCGCCTTTGCCTTCTGCTCGCACCAGCATGCACCGAACGATCCCGAAAGCGGTGTTCCCGCCGTTACGGTGAACGAAAACGGCGCCTACATCGCCGCCCGTATCTTTGAAAACTACGCGCAGCATGGCTGTATCACAACAAAAAAGATCCTTCACCGTATTCTCGATATGCTGATCGGTGACAAAAAGAGCGTCGTGACCGATCTCCCCGCGCAGGGTGTGGTCACGCTGATGGAGCAAAAAGCAGAAAAACGCTACGTCTTCCACGCGCTCTATGCATCGCCCGTGAAGCGCGGAACCGGCGTTGAGATTATCGAGGACGTTTTGCCTGTATATAACGTCAACGTCACGCTCCGACTTCCGAAAAAGCCCGTCCGTGTCTACTCGGCACCCGATATGCGCGAGCTTTCCTTCACTTACGACGAAAAAGAAAAAGTGCTCAGCTTCAGGATCGACCGTCTCTACATCCATGAAATGACGGTTATCGATTACGAATAAGAAGCATTATGAACAAACGCAAGAGGAATGTAAACAAAAATTACATTCCTCTTGCTTGTTTTATCTGCAAGACCTTGCGAGACGGTATTCGGCGGAAAGCGCGAAAATTCGTCGCCGCGAGGCTTACTTCGGCTATATCACGTAAAAGAAGATCGACAAGAACTGCAAAACGCTCCCCGCCACAACAAACAGGTGAAAAACCGAATGCATGTACCGCCGTTTCTTACCGATGCCGTAGATCGCCGCACCTATCGTATAAGCGATACCGCCGAGAAACAATAGAACGAGTCCGGGCTTTGGGATCGCGGCAAGCGCAACGGGCAGGCAAAGCAGGATCGACCATCCCATCCCGATATAACAGATCATAGAAAGGACTGCGTATTTTTTAAGGTCGATCGCCGTAAAAACGGTCGCCATTGCCGCAAGCCCCCACACGATACCGAACAATCCCCACGCCGCATAGGGCGAGACCTCACGGATCGCCGTCAGGAGAATGGGCGTATAGGTACCGCCGATCAGAAAATAGATCGTGCAATGATCGAGAACACGCATGACCTGCTTTCCCATGCTCTTGTGCAATCCGTGATAGATCGCCGAAATACTGTAAAGCAAAATGAGTGCTGCGCCGTAGATCGCGCTGCCCGTAACCGCCCACACGCTTCTGCTTTTTGCTGAGAACACGACGGTCAGCACCGCCGCCGCAACACCGAGCGCCGCACCGACTGCATGCGATGTCATATTGAAGATTTCCTCGCCCCTCGTATAATCGGGAAACGGGCGATTTCTGAGCCTTGTCCGTACCATAACTTGCTTCCTTTCCTCGGCGTCCTCTCGCCTTCCCCATCATTATAGGCGCAGAACGTCGATTTTACCAGCCATATAAGAATTTTTATATTCTCCTCTTTGTTCTCGCCAAAGTAGACGAGATCCTGCGTCTTCTACCACAAAATTCATTTTATATGTAAACTTTTGTTTACATATAAAAGGCGTTCGGTATTGGTTCTCCCCTTCGTATACTCCGAATTCTCCGCGACAGAGAAAATTTATTTTGTAAAAATTCAAAAAAGCCTTGACATGTGGAATTCTTTCGCGTATAATGGCGTTACCGTTCGAACAACGGTAAAAAAACGGTGCATTGGCACCCACATATGTGAGGACGAAGCTATGAAAACGAAGACCGACAAACGGGAAACGCAGACAAATGCTACGAACCAAACAAATCGGGCAGATTTGAATCCGCCGAAAAAGCAAGGCTTCTTCAAATCAATGCTCCCCTACATCGCAAAGGAAAAGCGGCGGATCACTTCGGCAATTCTCGCATCGACATTCGTTGGTGTCTGTGTTGCCATTCAACCGCTGATCATCAAATACATCGTGGACGATGCGATCGGAGCCGAAACCTCTACATCCTGGCTTCTTTCCTTCTTCCGTTCGATCCTCGGTGTTGAAAGCGGCGTGACCGTCAGCTTTCAGATGCAAATGATCCTGATCCTCGCCGGTCTATATCTTGCCATCGCCTTTCTGCGCACCTTCGTCTGGGGCGTCGGTGTACGCAATCTCTACCATGCGATGGAAGGGACGCTGTTTTCGCTCCGCAGCAGCTTCTTCAACAAGATCCAGCATATGTGTATGCGCTTTTACGACCACAACTCCTCGGGTGAGCTTTTCAACTGCATTATGGGCTCCCCGATGGCAAACATACGCGGCTACCTCAACAGTATCGTTATGTCGGTGCCGCACCAGATCGTGACGCTTGCCATTACGCTGTTCGCGCTCTTCACCTTCGATTGGCGGTTGACGCTGATCCTGCTCGCCACGGCGCTTTTGATGACCTATACCACCTATTTGCAGCGAAAGCACCTTCGCAAGCGTTCGCGGGAATACTTAGCCGCAGAGAAGGAAGCCTCGAAGTATATCACAGATATGCTGCACGGTGCCGACGCGGTCAAGATGTACGCGATGGAGGACGTCGCCGTTGAAAACGTGGACAAATACCTCTCCACGATGAAGGAAAAGGGTGCTGCCAACTCCTTTGCGGGAGCACTCGACGGCTTCAAGCGCGAGATCGTCAACTATATCGGTATTGCCGTGATCTACGTGCTCGGTGGCTATTATTGCGTAACGAATCACCTGACGGTCGGCGTTTTGTACGCCTTTCTGTCCAGCATGACCTCGATCCTCGGCATTCTGACCTCGTGGCTCTCGCTCTTCAGCCAACACGCGAGTGCCGAAACGGCAATGGAGCGCATCAACCGCGTCATGCATGAAAACTCCTCGACACCCGAAGCCGACACGCGCAGTCTCCGCTCGGTCGAAGTCGAACGCCGTTCGGCAATCGAAAACAACAAGCCCTGCATTTCCTTCAAAAACGTCGAATTCGCCTACAACGAGAAAAAGATCTTCAACGGGCTCTCCTGTGACATTCGCTTCGGCGAAAGCATCGGTCTTGTCGGCAGCTCGGGAAGCGGCAAAAGCACCTTCACAAAGCTTGCCATGCGCCTCTACGAAATAAGCGGCGGCGAAATTTCCGTGTACGGCAAGGACCTCCGTTCCTTCCCCATCC
>JAZLAP010000242.1:0-1625 GCA_045613265.1 Eubacteriales bacterium
TATACCGGTGACGGCATTCTTCTCCGCGCAGATGCTAACGGTAAAAACCATGCCGTTTATACCTTCACACCCACCGTGAGCGGCGAATATAAGCTTAGCCTCCTCGCGGCGGCAACGGCATCGCTCGTATCCGCAACCGTAACGGCGACGGGGAAGAACACACAGTATCTGACCGCTTCCTGCTCTGAGAAAGCGACGACGCTCGGTGCGTCTTCCTCGGCGGCAGTCGTCATTCTACCCGACGGGACTCTGACACTCGAAAAGGGTGTCACCTATACGCTGACCTTGAGAAACGAGGAGAAGAGCTGGTTCTACGTCCGTAAGATCGCTCTTTGTCTCGAAAACGAGCTTGACGGGGAAGACCTCGACAACGAAAAGTCTTATGAGGTTCTGTTTAAAAATATGACGACGATCCCGTCGAACGCAACGCTTCTTGACGACGGTTATACCTATTATATAGGCAGGGCAAACGGTACGTTTGGCTTCAGTCTGACTGTTCCTGAGGCAGGGCTTTACGGTATCCGCATGAAGTACGTGAATACGGTTGGTGATACGACCTACCGTACACAGTTCTACACGTTTTCGACGCAAAATCCCGAATACGTCAGATCGCGTATCGCAGGAGATACGACCGCATATAGCGGCGACACGAACGCCTTCGTTCTCCCCGTTGCCGAGCGAAAGGCGGAATATACCGAAACCGTTGGCTATCAGTACCTTTCGGCAGGCACGAACAATATTACCTTTCAGGTAGAAAATTCCACCTACGCTACGGGCTTCTACGGCATCGAATATTATCCGCTTCACATGGGCGAAGATATCCGTATGACTGCCGATGACGTCGAACCGATGCTTACCCTGAATCCTTCTGTCGCAGAAAACGACCGAGGGCTGGGAGATAAATCGAAAAACCTCTTTATGCGTAAGGAGGATACCGCCGAATGGAGCAACGTCATTACCGTTTCCCAAGGCGGTGCTTACGAGGTACACTCTCTCGTGGCGGCGAACGGAAGCACGGTCACCTTTACCTTCATAAACTCTTTGACAGGCGAACGCTTTGTTTCCTCTGCGACACAGACGGGTGGCTTCTCGATGGGTGGCTCCTCTACCTCGCTTACCGAGGTAACGGCTTCCGCGGTGATCCTTCCCGCGGGCACGTACTCGCTTTTGCTTTCTCATAATGGCGGCTGGTTGAATTTTGCCGATCTCCGTCTTGCGCGTGATGCCGAGACTGCATATCTTGCCTCGGATCAGCTCACCGATGCCGTCGCGGTCACGCCCGAAAAGGACGGTTACTATGAATTGACGGCTCGCACGAGCGCTTCGGCAAAGCTCGGCGTTCTGATGAACGAAAGCGAGATCGCGGTTTCGGATCCTACGGGAACGGATGACACCGCAGAGACGCGCACGCTGACGAAGATCTATCTTCGCAAGGGAACCACCTATAGCTTCGCTCTCCAAAATTACAGCACGGCGGCGTGCGTGACAACGCTTCCGAAGACAACCTATCACTCCGACCGCACGCTTTCCAATAGCTATTTTGTCGATATGAATGCCGAAAACGCACTGGCAACAAAGACACAGTACGATCTGACAAAGGGCAACGTCACCGCAGGCGTGGGATT
>JAZLAP010000243.1:0-12453 GCA_045613265.1 Eubacteriales bacterium
TTGCGGACAGTCGAGGACGCCTGTCTCGGACGGACAGTCGAGGACGCCTGTCCCTACTTTGATATCTTGGTGTTTTTCTCTTTTTAAGTTCATCCATTTTTATCACCAATATCATTATAACAAAAATCGGCAGAGAAAACAATATCTCTGCCGAAAATTATGTGTGTCCGTAGGGGCGATTCATGAATCGCCCGTTTTTGTTTTGCGTATTTCAGCGGGCGATCGTGAATCGCCCCTACAAAATACAAAAATCCTTATGAGAATGAGCCTAATGTTCGGTCGTTTTCTTGCATTTTGGAAAGGATCATGCTATAATAGGGTTGCATCCCACCAAATTTGGAAAGGAGTTTATTACATAGTGAAGCGTTTTTTATCATTTTTCTTGCTTTTTGCGCTTTTGTGCGGACTTTACTCCTGCACGGGCAGCCAAAGCAGCGAATCCGAGAGTCAAAGTGAATCCGAAGGTGAAAGTGAATCCGAAAGCGAATCGAAGACCGAGGTGATCGAGACCGAGGACGGTCTGCGCGTGTTTGCCGTCGGTGACATTCACTACACGAGCGGTGAAAACGAGGCTTATAACAATCCTGCCATTGCGCAAGAAGCGCAGTACGCCATTACGCCCGAGGACAGAATGCAGAGGATGATCGACGGTATTCTTGCCGAGCATGAAAAGAAGCCGATCGATGCCGTTCTCATCCTGGGCGACATCGGCAACAACGATCATTCCTTCCAGTATTTTTATAAGCACTACTCAATGGGTCTGTATTACAATGCGGAAACCGACAAATTCGAAGATTCCGTCAGGCGTTGGGACAACTGGAAGGACTACATGTTCAACGTGTTCTATCAGAGCGAGTATGATTGCATCTATCAGGTGAAGGTGCGCTACCTCGATCAGTTGACGGCAAACGGCATTCCGTATTACGTGACTTCGGGCAACCACGACGCTTACACCGACGACATGTGGCGCGATTGCTTCGGCCCGAAGTACGACGAAAACGGCGACCTCATCGAGGCGTCACACATCGGCGACGCGGGGCAGATGGAATACGTGATCGAGTTTCCCGAAAAGGATGCCGCCTTTATCATGCTCGACAACTTCTCGTACGACGAGCAGCTTGACGAGGCGGGCGACACTGCGCTCGGTATTCGCTATTCCTATTTCATGAAGAACGACAACGTCCCCTACGCCGCTCTGGAGAAGAACCAAGACCGCAAGGAATGGTTCGAGCAAGCGGTCGAGGATCTGCAATATTATAAGCATCTTTACGTCGGCGGACACTATTTTGACGGCGATGACGTGGAATACGGCGGCGGAGCAAGCGATTGGGGCTACATTACGTCGGCGGGCAACAAATACGGCAACCTGCGGCTTTTGATGTATGCGCACCAGCAAAGCACCTACGAAAGCAGAACAAACGGCGTTCTTTGTGCTTGCGTTGCTCACTGGTCGGTTTCCATGTCGAGCGGCAGCTACATAAATCCCGAAACCGGCGAAAAGCGCGCGGTGCTTTGGTCGATCCTGCACTCGCCGTGGGGCTATTCGGTTATTGAATCGGATGCGGAAAGCTGTGAATTTTACCGTATCGACGTTGCCGGTCACTACGAGTGGGACATCGAAAGCGGTATCTACGGCAATTATCTGGAAATGGTTTCGCTGAAGCAAAATCCCGGACTGGTCGCGGGCGAGTTTGACGTTCTTACGCCCTACAAGCAGCCGGTGGATATTCCGTACCGCGTTTACCGCGCGTATACGCTCTATCCGCCCGAAAAGGTCAACACAAGTCCGCGCGATCCGTAATATTTTTTCATATAGCAGAAGGAGAAAAAACTGTGATAAAAACAAAACGTCTCTTATCCCTTTTCCTGCTTTTTGCGATGCTGCTCGGACTTTACTCCTGCACGGGTAGCCAAAGCAGCGAATCCGAGAGTCAAAGTGAATCCGAAAGCGAAAGCACGGAAGCCGAGAGCCGCTCCGAAAACGAAGTCATCGAGACCGAGGACGGACTGCGCGTTCTCGTCGTCGGAGACACTCATTACACGAGCGGGGAAAACAACGCCTACAACAATCCGTACATCAATATGGAGAATCAGCACGGCATGACGCCCGAATACAAAATGCAGCTGTTTATTGACGGCGTGCTTGCCGAGCATGAAAAAAAGCCTGTGGATGCCGTCTTGATCCTCGGTGACATCGGCAATAACGATAAGCCCTTCCAGTATTTCTATAAGCAGTACACGGCGGGTATGTATTTCGATGCGGCAACCGACAGCTTCAAATCGGGGCCAAATCGCTGGGAAAGCTGGAAGGATTACATGTTCAGCGTGTTCTACAAGAGCGAATACGATTGCATCTATCAGGCGAAGGTGCGCTACCTCGATCAATTAACCGCGCACGGCATCCCCTATTACGTCGCGTCGGGCAACCACGATGCCTACACCGACGAGATGTGGAGCGACTGCTTCGGCCCGAGGTACAACGAAAACGGCGACCTCATCGAGGCGTCACACATCGGCGACGCGGGGCAGATGGAATACGTCATCGAATTTCCCGAAAAGGATGCCGCCTTCATCATTCTCGACAGCTTCGCCTATGACGAGCAGCTTGACGCATCGGGAAAGGTCGCCCTCGGTACTCGCTACGATTACTTCATGAAAAACGACAACGTCCCCTATGCCGCCCTCGAAAAGAACGAAGGTCGCAAGGAATGGTTTGAAAGCGCGGTCGAGGAGCTTCAATATTATAAGCATCTCTATATCGGCGGACATTCGTTCGACGGCACCGACGTAGAATACGGCGGCGGAGCGAGCGATTGGAATTACATCGCAACCAAGGGCAACGAATACGGAAATCTCCGCATCCTTCTGTACGGACATAACCAAAGCACCGCCGAAAGGTGGACGGAGGGTGTCCTTACGCCATGCGTTGCACATTGGTCGGTCGGCATTGCGGGTGGACGCTACACCGATCCCGAAACCGCAGAAACGCGCAAAATGGTCTGGTCGATCTATCATTCGCCGTGGGGCTACTCGGTGATCGAATCGGACGCGGAGACCTGCGAATATTACCGCATCAGCGTTGCCTGCCGCTACGAATGGGACGAGGCGAACGGCGAATATCTGGAAATGGTGTCCATGCAACAGGATCCGTCGCTCGTTGCGGGGGATTTCGACGTTCTCGTCCCCTTCAAAAAGCCGCTCGACATTCCCTACCGCGTGTGGCGCGAGTATACGCTCTATCCGCCCGAAGCGGTCAATCAAAATCCGCGCAATCCGTAATATTTTGTCATATAGCAGAAGGAGAAAAAATGAAGCAAGCGAAAAGGCTTTTTGAGACAGAGGGCGGATTGCGCGTTCTCGCCGTCGGAGACATTCACTACACGAGCGGTGAAAACAACGAGTACAACAATCCCTATATCAAGATGAAGCATCAGCACGGAATAACACCCGAGGATAAAATGCAAATGTTTGTGAACGGCGTGCTTGCCGAGCATGAAAAAAAGCCCGTGGACGCCGTTCTGATCTTCGGCGACATCGGTAACAACGATAAGCCGATCCAATATTTTTACTATTGGTACGTGCGGGGAAAATATTATAACCCAAGCACCGACAGCTTTGAAGAAGGCGAAAACCGTTGGAAGGACTGGAAGGAATATCTGTACGATACCTTTTTTCAAAGCGAATACGATTGCATCTATCAGGTGAAGCTGCGCTACCTCGATCAATTAACCGCAAACGGCATCCCCTATTACGTCGTGCCGGGCAACCACGATGCCTACACCGACGATATGTGGCGCGACTGCTTCGGTCCGAAGTATGACGAAAACGGCGACCTCATCGAGGCGTCGCACATCGGCGACGCGGGACAAACAGAATACGTCATCGAATTTCCCAAAAAGAACGCCGCGTTTATTATGCTTGACACGAACGCCTACGACGAGACGGTCGATGAAAACGGTGACGTCCTGCCGGGTCCCCGCTTTTCCTATTTCTTATCGCATGATAACATCGCCTTTTCGCCAATCGTTAAGGCATCCGACCGTATGCAATGGTTTGAGAACACGATCGAGAGGCTGAGGGGCTACCGACACCTCTATATCGGCGGACACTATTTCGACGGTGCCGACGTCGTAAACGGCGGCGGTGCAAGTGATTGGAAATATCTTACGACGGTTGGAAACAAATACGGCAATCTCCGCCTTCTCATGTTCGGACACAGCCAAAGCACCTATGAGAATTGGATAAACGGCGTCCTTGCGCCCTGCGTTTCGCATTGGTCGGTCGGGATCGCGGGTGGGCTTTACACCGATCCCGAAAGCGGAAACGAACGCAAAATGGTCTGGTCGATCTACCATTCGCCGTGGGGCTATTCCTGTATCGAAGCGGACGAATGCTCCTGCGAATTTTACCGCATCAGCGTTGCCTGTCACTACGAATGGGACAGGATAAACGGCGAATATCTGGAGTGGGTGTCGTTACGGCAAAATCCGTCGCTCGTTGCGGGCGACTTTGACGTTCTCGTGCCGTTTAAAGAGCCGCTCGATATTCCCTACCGCGTGTGGCGCGAGTATACGCTCTATCCGCCCGAAGCGGTCAACGAAAATCCGCGCAATCCGTAAGGCGGCAGAAGCGCAGGACAGACCTTACGGCACTCCAAAGCGCAAAACAAGCGATATGTAAGCTTCTGTTTACATATCGCTTGTTTTTTATGTAGCTTGCGCTTTGAAAGACGTCAACTGCGCACGTATGCGCTTTTTCCAATAGATAAGGTAAAATACCGCACGGAAAAGCTCGTCAAGCGCGAAGGACACCCAGATACCGACGAGTCCCCAACCGAGCAACACGCCAAAGACGTAGGCGAGTCCGACGCTGCATGCCCAGCAGGAGACCGCCGAGGCTGTGAGCGTCGTTTTGACATGTCCGCAGGCGTTGAGGCTCTGATCCGAAACCATATTGACGGCACGGAAGAGCTGCACGAAAATATCAACGAAGAACACCTTGCGCGAAAGGAGGATCGCTTCTGCGCGGTCGGTGAAAATACCCATGAGCGGTCGGCAGAAAACGAAGGCAAGCACTGCCGTTATCAGGCTAAGAAGCGTGGCAAGTACGAGGTTTTTCCGATACAGACCTTCAACGCTTTCCATGCGCTTAGCACCGAGAAAGCGTCCGACGAGGATCGCACCGCCTGCCGCAATCGCCGACGAGAAGAGGCTGACGTAGCCCGTAATATTGCCGATATACACCTTCGTCGAAACGATACCGCCGCCGATCGCAACGATGAAGCTCGTCGTTACCATGTGTGCAAAGCGATACGAAAAGGTGCTCATCTTGCCGGGAACGCCGTAGCGCAAAACGTCCCAAAGAACGTGGCGACGGAAGGAAAAAACGAAGGGGCAGCGTTTAAGCGTGAATACGGCAACGTCGGCAAAAATTCCCAACAGAAGGACGCTTGCGCTCGCGTAGGCAATGCCCTCAACGGCAGGAATGCCGAGTCCACCGTACAGAACGAGATAGGTTCCGCCGATGTTCAGGATGCTCCGTCCGACACCGATCAGAAAGGAGAAGAGTGCATGCCCGTTGCAGATCAGAAGCGACGTAAGGGTGGCGCCGATCACCGTGATCGGCAGGGTGAGCGCCTTGATGCGGAAATAGGAAACCGAGAGCATAAGCGTTTCCGCTTCGGCGTTCATCATCCTCAGGATCGGCTCTGCCGTAACCGTGAGTATACAACCGACGAGAAGCGAAACGGCAAGCGATGAAAAAAGCGTGACCGAGGTGATCCACCCTGCGGTTTTTCTGTCCTTGCGTCCGAGCGACAGGCTGACGAGGATCGACGCGCCGAAGGCGAGCGCGTCAAGGAGTGTCGTTACGACAAGCAAAACGTCGTTCGAAACGCTGACCGCTTCGACCGCCGCGTCCGAATAATTCGAGAGCATGGCGGAGTTGACCGTGCCGAGAAGCTTTTGGAACACCTCCTGAAAGAGCTTCGGCAGAGCGAGAGAAAGCATTGTCAGCCGTTTTCCGTTTTCGCTAAAGGAAAGCTCCTTTCCGTAAAGCTTCATTTCTGCTTTTTCTCCCGCTCGGCTACCCACGCCTTATAAGCATCGGAATCCTTCTGCCATTCGTCGAACAGTCGGAGATTTTCCGCCTTCGCCGTGTGCGCGGGATGCGAGCAGCAGGGGAGCGTGGGAACACTGCCGTCGTCGCTCGGAAAGGGCGTAAGAAAATCGGCTTCGTAACGCTTACGGTCGTCTTCGTTGCGGAAGTCGGGCAGGTCGAAGGGCTGACCGCCTGCCAGCACCGACCGATGTGCCAGAATGCCGACCGACGACATCAGAGTGGCTCCGTACACGTCGAAGGGATAGGGTGGCTGCTTTTTCTCGCGGATGCATTCAATGAACATGCGCGCGGTAAGATAATCGCTGCCGCCGTGACCGCTCATCGTGATCATTTCCTCGTCCTTATCGTTCCATTTCGCGTCGTAATAATGGATCTCCTCGGCGCCCTCGGGCTTTGACCATGCGTTATAGCGGAGCATGATCTTGCTCTGTGTGCCGCGGATATTCTCGATCTGCCCCTTCGTGCCCGCCACGCGGTAGGCGTTGTGCTCACCGCCGAAGCCCGCACAGCCGGTGACGCGGAAGATCGACTCGTCGTCGTTGTGCGTCATAATGACCGCTGTCAAATCGCCGTTTTGCCGCGCCGACGGGTACGGCGCCGCGCTTTCGTATTCGGTGTTATAGATCGCAAAGGCGTTTACGCGGCGCGGCGTTGCACCGGTGGCATACATGATCGGACAAAGCGAATGCGTGACGTAGTAGGTGCGCGGCAGGAAATTACGCCAATGCCCGCTGTAGTAATTGAAGCGCTTTGAAAACTCCGGATCCCATTGTCCGGGATGGTTGTATTCCCCCTCGGCGTACATGATCTTACCGAGGCTTTGCGTATCGCATACGCGCTTAATCTCGCAGTTGAAGATCATGTGCGGATAATTTTCCGCCAGCATATAGACGACACCCTCGGTTTTTTCGAAGGCACGCACGAGCGCAACGCCCTCTGCCATCGTTCCGTTTGCGATGCATTCCGAAAAAACGTGAATGCCGCGCTCAAAGCACTTGATCGCGTAGGGTGTATGCTCGTGGAAGAAGTTTGCAAGGATCACGGCGTCCAAATCGTGCTCGATAAATGCGTCAAAATTATCGTAAGCGGCAACGTTTTTGCCGACGATCTCCTTACCGCGTTGAAGGCGCTCCGGTCTATTGTCACAGATCGCCACGATGTCACAGTTCTGCATCATGAAGTTCGGGGCGAGATCGGCACCGCGCCCGCATCCGAAAATACCGATTTTCAAGCGTTTCATAGTTTTCTCCGTTTCTTTTTAATGAAAAAGTCACACCGTTTCGTGCGTTACGAGTAAATTATATCGCAAAATAAGCTGTCAAACCATAGATTTTATCCACGATTCCATTGAAAAAAGCAACATTTTTCTTGATTGTTGCGAGAAAATCTGCTACAATAGGAGAAAAGGAGCGTGATAAACGTGAAAAAGAGCAATATCTGCAAATTCGTGTCGGGCATGAGGGAACGCGATCTGTATGCAGCGCATTTCGTATACGAGACCGACAGGGCAGTCATGCAAAGACCGCATGTTCTGACCGAAAACCGCATGATCCTCGGGACTGCGGGGCGCGGCAGCGTCATCGCCGCCGTTACGCCGCACGCCTTTGCCGCAGGCGATCTTATATTTGCCTTCAAGGGAGAGACGGTTTCCTTTACGCCAAGCGGAGACTGCGAATATATCTATATCGGCTTCTCGGGCAGTCGTGCCGACGAGCTTTTACGTCGCTTCGGTATTCATCCGCTTCGGCGCGTCTTTTTTGCTTCCGAAGGACTGATCCCGCTTTGGCAGGAAAGTCTTCTGCGCGCATCGACGAAAAACATCGATCTCGCCGCAGAAAGTATGCTCCTGTACGGCTTTTCGCGACTCTCCGCCGTTACCGCCGATCGCGATTCGCCGGTACGCAAGGTCATGGAGCTGATCGAGGAGCATTTCACCGACCCCGCACTTTCCATTGCCGCCGTTGCTGAGCGTCTTTCCTATCATCCGAAATATCTCTCGCGCGTATTCAAGGACAAAATGGGCGTGAGATACACCGAATACCTCCGCGCGATGCGCATGAAATACGCCGCTTCGCTCTTCGATCACGGCTTGAACTCGGTGAAAAACGTCGCGCTTCTTTCGGGCTTCTCGGATCCCTTCTATTTTTCCACCGTATTCAAAAGCATTGTGGGGATCACACCGAAGGAATATATCGAAAAGAACGGACTTTCGCCTTCGGATGAATGAGCGGCGGCGCAAGCGACCGGGAGCCTCTTGCTACGAATGGGACAGGATAAACGGCGAGTATCTCGAATGGGTGTCGTTGCGGCAAAATCCGTCGCTCGTTGCGGGCGACTTTGACGTCTTGGTGCCGTTCAAAAGGCCGCTCGATATTCCCTACCGCGTGTGGCGCGAGTATACGCTCTATCCGCCCGAAGCGGTCAACGAAAATCCGCGCGATCCGTAAGCCCGCGACGGGGCGGTTGCAAAGCGACAACGCAACGCATCACTGAAATTTCAATATCCGACCAAAACGAAAGCCAAGGGAGATTTGACGTTCCCTTGGCTTTTCGCGCCTTCAAATGAGCTATCCTCTTTACCTTTAATAAACGTAAGCTTCGGCTTGCTTTCGGTTACGGCACAAGCCCGTCTCTGCGCAAAAGAGCAAGAAGCTCATCGCGCGCAGAGAGATTGCCCTCGACAGAGGGATGCCCTCCGCCGCCTGCCTCGTTCCGTGCAAGCTTGTAGACGTAAACGTCGTCAGCCCCCGCCGCGATCTCCGGCATAACGGTGTCGAGCTTCCTTGTCATTTGCCCGTATACAAGAACGACGGGAACACTCCCGTACTCATCACGGAGACTGTCGATCAATAAAAGGATGCCGTCCTTAAATTCATCGTCCGAAACGGCGGCAACGAGCTTGTCGTTCGTTCCGAGCGACATCAGAATCAGATCGGGAGCTCTGCCCGTCTCCTTTTTCTTGTTTTTATCACGAAAATAGGACTGTGCCGCATAAAATTCGGACATAGTGTAAGAAACGTTGCCCCTCACCGCACCGATGCCCGAGCAAGCGGTAAGCCCGATGTCAGCCGAAAGCTCCTCGGCGACCAGATGGAAGTAGGAGCGCGTTGCGTCCTCATAAAGCGGCTGATCCGCCGCTATGTCGCCGCGTTGCGTCAGCGTTCCCCAGCCTGCGGCGATGCTATCGCCCAACGCCTCGATATAAAAGTCCTTATCCGACGGCTTTTCGGCGATATACCCCGTAAAAGCGAGCGTTTCGAGAGTGGTAAGCGTGAATAGGGGCTGCGTTTGTTTCACGATGCGAATATGGTGTATTTGTTTTCCGTCAGACACCGCCACTTTCAGCGTTGTCGTGGCATTCTCGGGAAAGCAGAGGCGCGTTTCGCTGCGAACACCGTCAACGTAGACCGTAAAATAAGCGTCGTTCGGCCCTTGCGGTGCTGTGACGACCGTTTTCGTCGTAACGGTCAGAGCAAGCTCGCCCGTAAAGCAGAGATTGATTTCAAAGCCTGCAAGCGAATTGTCGCAGATGATACCGTCACCGTTTGCGCCCGTCCGACCGAGAATCTTGATCTTCTCTTCGGCGCAGAGCGTATTCATGGCGTAGATATGCTCTTTCATTTCCTCTTCCTCCGTCGTTTCCGAAACCGATTCCTCGGATGAGCCGTCGGTGCCACAGGCAACCAACGGGACGATAAGCAAAAAGACCAAGAGGTATTTTGCAATTTTTTTCATATGATCCTCCCTTCATCCCGATCAAAGCAGGACTACTGGTTCTTCCTTATTGTAACATATCTGTTTTTCCCTGTCAATACCGGATTCGCATTCCGCTTCTGTCAAAACCCACGCATAACTCCTTGCAAAACGGAAAGAATGACTAAAAAAAGAAAAAGGGGAACCCTATGCCATTTGATAAACAACGCTACGCCGCCGAGGTCAAGCGCCGCGCCGCGCGCTCGCCCATCCTTCGGAACTGCGCGGCGGCATTTCTTGTCGGCGGCTCGATCTGCGTCGCGGCGCAGCTTTTGCTTTCGCTTTACGAAGGCTTCCTCTCGCGCGAGCTTGCCGCAACGGCGGTCACGGTAACGCTCGTCTTTATCGCCGCTCTGCTGACCTTTCTCGGCGTTTTCGACAATATTGCGCGCTTTGCGGGAGCAGGGACGCTCCTGCCGGTCACGGGCTTTGCCAATGCAGTGGTTTCACCTGCCATTGACACGAAGAGCGAGGGGCTGATCCTCGGTGTCGGCGCGAAGATCTTCACGGTCGCGGGGCCTGTGCTTCTGTACGCCGTGCTTGCGGGCGCGGTGTACGGCGTGATCTATTACGCCGTTACCCTTTTTATGTAGGAGGAACGCATGAAACAAATCTATACGCCCGAGCACCCCGTCACGATCGTCTGTACTGCCTCGGCGGTCGGGAAGGAGGAGCACGACGGCAATTTCGGAGACCTCTTTGATTATCACGACGAGACCGACCTGTTCGGTGCCGACACCTGGGAGCATGCCGAGGGAAGCCTCGGTTATACGGCGTTCAATCTTCTCTTGAAAAAGGCAGGGCTTCCGCTCGATAAGGTGGAGCTTTTGATGGCGGGCGACCTGCAAAACCAGTGTGTGGCATCCAGCGAGGGACTCTGTGCCGCCGGTGTGCCCTTCCTCGGACTGTACGCCGCCTGCTCAACGGTCGGAGAGGGCATGGTCGTTTCCACAATGGCGTTGAATGCAAACAAAACTTTACAAAACGCCTGCATCGTGACGACTTCGCACAACTGCGCCGCCGAGCGGCAGTTCCGTTTGCCGCTTGAATACGGCGGACAGAGAACGCCCACGGCGCAGTGGACGGCAACCGCAGGCGGTGCCTTTCTCCTTATGCGCGGCGAAACGGGCGCGGTCATTACCGAGGTCATGCCGGGACGCATGACCGATGGCGGTATTGCCGACGCATCGAATATGGGGGCGGCGATGGCGCCCGCCGTTCGTGACAGTCTGCTTCGCTATTTTGCCGAATCGGGGAGCCTGCCTTCGGATTTTGATCGCATCGTCACGGGCGATCTCGGCATGGAAGGAAGCGCGCTCCTTTGTGCGCTGATGGAGCGTGAGGGAATCCGCATCAGAGAGTGCCACGAGGACTGCGGTGTTCTGATGTACAACAGAAAAAAACAGGACGTTCACGCTGGCGGCTCGGGATGCGGCTGCTCAGCATCCCTGATGGCGGCGCACTTTGTTCCGTCACTTGCGCGCGGCGAGATCCGCAGGATGCTGTTTCTGGCGACGGGAGCGCTCATGAGTCCGTCGAGCATTCAGCAGGGCGGACATATTATCGGCATTGCGCCGCTTGTACGATTGGAGGCGAGATAATGGAGCTTTTTATGGAATGTGTGCGCGCCTTTCTGGTGGGCGGCGCGCTCTGCGTTGCGGCACAGCTATTGATCGACCTGACACAGCTCACCCCTGCGCGCATCCTTGTTTTATTTGTTTCGCTCGGCGTTTTTCTCGGTGCGGTCGGGCTTTACGAGCCGCTCCACAAATTTGCGGGATGCGGCGCATCGGTGCCGCTTCTCGGCTTTGGCGGCACGGTCGCACGCGGCGTCCGCGAGGCGGTGAACACGGACGGGCTTCTCGGCGCGTTCACGGGCGGACTGTCGGCAGCATCGGGTGGCACCGCCGCCGCGATCGTGTTCGGCTACCTCGCCGCGATCCTTGCAAGGCGCCGTCCAAAGCGCATGGGCAGACCGCGAAGATAAGGATATGCGGCGAAAAACGAGCAATTTTTGATTTTTTTTATAAATAAACTTGCAATCCGGCGCGGAATGTGATATAATATGATATTATATATTATGTTTTCACGTAAAAGGAGCCTGCTATGATCAAAATTGCTCTGATCGGATTCGGCGTTGTCGGACAAGGCACCGCCAATCTTCTCACCGAAAACCGCGACCGCATTGCCGCTGCCGTCGGAGAAGAGGTGGAGATCAAATATATTCTGGATCTGCGCGATATGCCGTCCAGTCCCTTCGCTGACCGTATTATTCACGATTACAAGATCATTCTTTCGGATCCCGAGATCAGGATCGTTGCCGAGATGATCGGCGGCAGCCACCCTGCTTACGAATTTTGTCTGCAGGCGCTCGACGCGGGGAAAAGCGTCGTTACCTCGAACAAGGAGGTCGTGGCAAATTTCGGAGACAAGCTTCTGAAAAAGGCACAGGAAAAGGGTGTTTCCTACCTCTTCGAGGCATCGGTCGGCGGCGGTATTCCGGTTCTTCGTCCGCTTGTTACCGACCTTTCCGCCAATGAGATCCGCGAGATCAGCGGTATTCTGAACGGTACCACCAAC
>JAZLAP010000244.1:0-2456 GCA_045613265.1 Eubacteriales bacterium
TATGGGGGAATTCCCGAGTGGCCAAAGGGGACAGACTGTAAATCTGCTGCTGATAGCTTCGGTGGTTCGAATCCACCTTCCCCCACCAAAAATTCTCGGGAGCAAAGTTCCCGAGAATTTTTACTTATTACCTCTTCACTCTTCACTCTTCACTTTTCACTAAAAACGCTCCCGTGAATTTTGAAGTAATAGGTAATAGTGAAGAGTTAAAAAGTGAAAGTTACATTGGTTCGGATAGCTCTCAAATTAGTCCACCATTTATATAGTTGGAAAATCGACAAGGTAAAGAATCAGAAATCGTTTTACGTTTCGCTCTCTTCGCCAGCACAAAGGCACTCATTTGAGTGCCTTTTCATTTTTCTTCTCGTATGCAAGAAGTTCGCGCATGATATGTTCGGGACGGTGGGCATCGATTCTTGTGTACTTCCCTTCTTCGCCAATCGTCAGTAATTGCCCAACGTGGAAATATCCGAGCAACGACGGCGGAAGATGCGTGACGATGTCATCGATATTACGGACGACCGTAAATCCATCAAATCGCTTTTCTATTCTGTGTGTCCGCACTCCGAAGAACACGCGCGGCGAGCCAAAGCCGTATCCCTGCATGGAGCCTCTGAGATCGGGACGCAAACGATACGCAAGATCGTAACAAAGCGTTGCAAGCGCCGCGCCGTGCGAATAGCCGACGATCAGAAGATCGGCGATCTTGGGATCAAGGATGGCATCCGCGAGTGGCTCGCGGACGCTTTCAAAAACGCGCGAAAATCCGCGATGCACCAACAAAAGCCCACCCTGCGGTGCGCGGATCGCGGGAAAATCGATATTGTTCTTCCAATCGGTTGCACCGTTTGAGGCTTCAAAATATACGGAAAGTCTTCCGCCCTCTCGGACGAGTGCGTAATCAGCACCGCTTTCGGTATGTATATAGGGCGCGTGCAATACGTTGTAAAAAAGCTGCGACAACTTCAAAACATCACCTCTTTACGGTATATGCAAAAGCGCGAAAAAAGAACGCAAAAACAGACACGTCATGGTCGGATCGCTCCTACATGATGTGTCTGTTTCTATATTCGTCTTCTATTAGTTCGGCAACAGCTTTCTATTAGTTCGGCAACAGCGACAAAAGCAGCTCGCCCACGTTTGCGCCGATGGCAAGTGCATCCTCCTGATTCCAGTGATATCTGTCGCTTCCCGGAATGAGCTTGTTTCCGTTTTCCCACTTGGTTATAGGATATGCGGAATTGTCCACAACGTAACAATGATCGATCATCATCGAAAATCCCTTTTGTATCTCAATAAACTCGATGTTGACCTCTTCGGTCTCCGGAGAGATCAGGTCGTGCGTTTGTGAGATCGTTCCCACTACGATCGGCATTTCCGAAGCACCGCAATCGTCGTCGCTTCCCGTATATTCCTTGACGATTGCCGACAGATCATTTCGGATGTCTTCGGCAAAATACGCAAATGCGGTCTCGTATTCGATAGGATCCTCTCTGTCGGTGCATCCCTGCATCCAATACAGACCGCAGATTCTGATCGTCGTATAGCCGCCGTAATCTTCCAGTTCGGATATATTACGCGCTACCTGCTCTAAAAAGTTTTCGTACATCTTACCCGTAACGCCGTCCACAACGCTCTCTCCGAGCGTCGCTTTATAAGAGGGAGACACCCAGTTACCGTCGGAATGCGTGCCGCCTTCGGTACGATTGAGAAGACTTGAGCCGCCATAGGCATACTTGATAAAGCCTGCGTGCCTGCCGCTTTCCTCGTTATAATATTCAGACATCGCCTTTGCCATGCCTGCTTCGGGCCCGAACAAATCACTGTTCGCACCCAAGCCGAGGCAGACCTTTTGCCAATCGATATCGCGGTCACGGTTTGTGCCGCCGTTGGAACGGGAGTTACCGGCATAATGGATGTTGGAAAATCCGTTTTCAAGTTCCGGAGCCCATGCATATGCCGCTTCGCAGTCGGATATCTTACTGTATCCCGTTGCGTTGGACTGTCCCGCAATCAGATATATGTCGATGGATTTTTCGGAAAGCTCTTCTTCTTTCTTTTCACTCTCCTGCATTTCCGACTGCGCAATAGATTCGGATTCCGTATCGGCAGATGACTCGTCATTCTCAGGCGAGCAGGCAACCAAATTGCCAAGGATCAAAAGAGCAATCAAGAGTCTCAAAAAGCGATATAAATATGTACGGTGTTTCATCAACATTCTCCTTACACCAAGCAACAAAATATGTTATATATCATTCGATCTTTTTTTCGCCTGCATATTTTTCCAAACGATTCTTTGTCTGGCATAGCGGTTACTTGACAATGACGGCGTAACCGATCTCTCCCGCCTTAACGGTCATTTGATCTCCATCAACGATCGCATCCGCACCGAAAGCAAGGATATTGCGATCGAGAATAACCGTTTTATCGCTATTCGACATATTGAAGATAAACAC